>NZ_CAXSQB010000042.1:23553-31268 GCF_964239415.1 Clostridium sp. ATCC BAA-442
GCCCCCCCGGCGCTCTTTGTGTTATGCGTTGCACTGGCGGAGAGAACGCGATATAATAAAGAACTGAATCCACGCAGGGGGGAGAGGCACCGTGCTGATTCTCGTACTGATACTGTGTCTGGCCACATCGCTGTATGTGGCTCTGCGGCGTAAGGACTCGCTCTCCCTGTATTTGCTGGGCATGAGTGTGTGTAACCTGGTCATGTTTGCGGGCATCATTGTCTATATCGCGGCCATCGGCGGCACAGCAGCCCAACAGCGGGAGTTCCTGTTTCTGGTTCCAAAGCTGCAGGTGTGGCTCCATGCGCTTCCAATCCCTATGGACCGGCTGGGCTATGTGGTGGCAGTAGGCCGCTCCCTGTTTCCCCTGTTTGCCCTACAGGCCGCACTGGAGGCCACCATGATCCCGGCCCTCCGGCGCAGGATGAAAAGCCTGCGCCTTGCGGCATGTGTGGTACCGGCATTGTCCCTCGTTTATTATTATCCGGCCGTGTTTCGCACGGTGGTGAGTGGGCGCTTCTGGCTCCTGCCGCTGACCATTCACGTTTCGCTGGCCTGGATCATCCTTTATCTGGCGGCGGCGGGTCTGCTGTTTTTCCAGGAGTACCATGCCACCACCATGCCAGTTTTCAAGCGCAACACCCGCTATGTGCTGCTCTCCTTCGCCAGTATCTCCACCCTCTACCTGCTCTACGCCAGCAAGGACCCGGCACAGATCTACAACATGTTCATCTCCGAGTATATCCGCCTGGGCATCAGCAGCTACATCAGCGGGGCGCTGCCCGCCCTGGGGTGGATCATCCTGGGCCTGTGCACGGTGTTCTTTGTGGTGCTGGGCAGCTACAATCTGGTGCGCTATACCCAGCTTACCTATGACGACACCCGGCAGGATATGATCCTCAAGCGGAAGTTCGACGCGGCGGGCACCGGAGTATCCGTCTTTGTCCACGGGGTAAAGAACCAGCTCCTGTCCAGCCGGGTGCTCCACAAGAAGCTGTCCCGGGCTTTGGCGGGGGACCCTCCGGACATGGCGCAGGTGCGCGCCTGCGCCGTTCAGCTCAACGAGCTGAACGAGGGAATGCTGCGGCGGATGGACGAGCTCTACCGCACGGTCAAGAACAACTCCATTGCCCTCACGGCCGTGCCGGTGGAGGGGCTGGTGGAGGCGGCGGTGGAGCGGTTTCACGGCAAGTACCCCGGCCAGCCGGTTCGCCTGGATGTGGGCACCGACCGATTGGTGCTGGCGGATCTCAGCCACCTGAGCGAGGCGGTGTGCAACCTGCTGTGCAATGGGTATGAGGCGGCCGTTCAGGCGGGGCGGGAGGAGCCGCAGGTGGTGCTTCGTGTCCGCGCCGAGCGCATGTGGACCGTGCTGGAGGTGGAGGACAACGGCCCGGGCATCCCGCCGGAGCGCCAGGGCAAGATTTTCGAGCCCTTTGTCACCAGCAAAAACACCAATTACAACTGGGGCATGGGCCTGTACTATGTGCGGAAGATCGTCCGCAGCCACCTGGGCCGCCTGCGCCTGGAGAGCCGCGACGGGGAGGGGGCCCGGTTCCAGATCATGCTGCCCCTCTACGACCCCCGTCAGAAGGAGTGATCACACAATGGCAAAGACAATCCGGGTGATGGTGGCGGAGGACTTCCCCCTGCTGCGGGAGGACTTCTGCGACGTGGTCTCCGCCCAGAGCGATATGGAGGTGGTGGGCTCCGCCGCCTCCGGAGAGGAGATCGCTTCCTTGGCGGACACCGTCCCCTGCGACGTGATTCTGATGGATATCGAGATGGAGACCATCGACGCGGGCATCCGGGCCGCCGAGGTCATCACGGCGCGGCACCCGGAGGTCAAAATCCTGTTCCTCACCGCCCATGAGACCGACGACATGATCACCAGCGCCATGGGCACCGGCGCGGTGGACTATGTGGTGAAGGGCTGTGAGGAGGAGAGGCTGCTGGAGCACATCCGCCGGGCCAGCGAGGGGCGGGCGGAGCTGGACCCAAAGATCCAGAACACCGTCATGCAGGAGTACGCCCGTCTGCGCCGCAGCGAGCGCTCCCTGATTTTCTTCATCAACAACGTGGCCCACCTGACGCCGGCGGAGCACGAGCTGGTCAAGCTGCTGCTCCAGGACAAGAAGGTGGCGGAGATCGCCAGGCTCCGCTGCGTGGAGGTGGTGACCATTAAGACCCAGATCAAGGGCCTGCTGGGCAAGTTCGGCTGCTCCCGCACCAAGGAGATCGTCAAGATGATCCGCCAGATGAATTTGGAGCACCTGTTTCAATGACAAAAGGAGGTACGACTATGGACTACTATCATATTTCCGCCCAGGAGCTGGGCAAGGACGCCAAGCTCCCCATCCTCAAGCTGGGCGACTCCGGCGAGGTCTTTTACGAGATGGCCGCCGAGATGTGCGCTGCCATCCGCGCCAACAACGCCGCCGGAAAGCCCACCGTCTTTATCTGCCCGGTGGGACCGGTGGGGCAGTACCCCATCTTCGTGCGGTTGGTCAACCGGGAGCAGCTCTCCCTGAGGAACTGCTGGTTCATCAACATGGACGAGTACCTCACCGACGACGGCCAGTGGATCGCCGAGGAAAATCCCCTGTCCTTCCGGGGCTTCATGGCCCGGGAGGTATATGGCAAGATCGCCCCGGAGCTGCTCATGCCCGAGGAGCAGCGGGTCTTCCCCGATCCCAACGACCTGGGCCGCATCCCCGCCCTGATCGAGGAGCTGGGCGGCGTGGACATCGCCTTCGGCGGCATCGGCATCACCGGCCACCTGGCCTTCAACGAGCCCCAGCCGGAGTTGACGGCTGAACAGTTCGCCCAGCTCCCCACCCGGGTGCTGGACATCCACCCGGAGACGAGGGCCACCAACTGCGTGGGCGACCTGGGCGGCGCGCTGGAGGATATGCCCAGGAAGTGCGTCACCATTGGCATGAAAGAGATTCTGGGGGCGCGGAAGCTGCGCCTGGGCGTGTTCCGGGACTGGCACCGGGCCGTGTGCCGCCGGGCGGCCTACGGCGAGGTGACCGCCGCGTTCCCCGCCACCCTGGCCCAGAACCACCCCGACGCCCTGCTCTACGTCAACGCCAACGCCGCCCAGACGGCCTATTGAGGAGGCCGCCATGGACAACTCCTTTTATCTGAAAAACGGCTCCGTCCTGTGGAACGGGGCCTTCATCCCCCTGGACATGGCGGTGGAGGACGGGCGCATCACCGCCCTGAGCCGCGGGCACCACAATGAGAAGGGCCTGCCGGAGGTGGACGCCGCCGGATTGCGGGTGCTGCCCGGTTTTCTGGATCTGCACACCCACGGCGCCGCAGGGGTGGACGTGAACGCCGCCGACGCCGAGGGCCTGCGCACGATCGGCCGGTTCTTCGCCTCCCAGGGCGTCACCGGCTGGCTGTGCTCGGTGCTCACCGACACGCCGGAGCAGACCCTCTGGTGCATGGAGCAGGCCAGACAGGTCATCGAGGGCGGCCCCTGCGGCGGGGCGGCCCTGCTGGGCGTCCACCTGGAGGGCCCCTGCCTGTCCTCCGAGTACAAGGGGGCCATGCCCGAGCACCTGCTGATGCACACCGCCGACGCGGAGCTCTTTGCCAAGTATCAGAAGGCCTCCGGCGGCCACGTGCGCTATACCACCCTGGCCCCCGAGATCCCCGGCGTGCCTGGGCTGATCCCCCGCCTCAACGCCATGGGCATCGTCTGCGCCATGGGCCACAGCGGCGCGGGATACGACCAGTGTGTGGAATGTGTGGAGGCGGGCGTCCGCTCCGTCACCCACCTGGGCAACGCCATGCGCCTGTTCCACCAGCACGACCCCGCCATCTTCGGCGTGGCCCTGGAGCGGGATGTGTATGTGGAGGCCATCTGCGACGGCCGCCACCTCCACCCGGGCACTGTGCGCCTCTACCTCAAGGCCAAGGGGTACGACCGGGTGGTAGCCGTCACCGACTCCATCATGGCCGCCGGCCTGCCCGACGGCAGCTACAAGCTGGGGGTCAACGACGTAATTGTGGAGGACGGGGACGCCAAGCTGCCCAACGGCGTCCGGGCCGGCTCCACCCTCACCATGGCCCAGGCCCTGCGCAACCTCATGGCCTTCACGGGGGAGGGGGCGGAGACCGTCTCCCGCCTCATGACCGCCAACCCCGCCCGCCTCATGGGCTGGGCCGGCAAGGGGGAGCTGGACGTGGGAAAGGACGCCGATCTGGTCCTGCTGGACGGCGATTACCAGGTGGCCCGCACCGTGGTGGGCGGGCGCACCGTCTATACAAGATAAGGGAATAACCGAAAGGAGAATTGCTATGCCTCTGGTACCTCTGCGTCCGGTTCTGGACGCCACCGTGAAATACGGCTATGCCCAGGGGGCCTTCAACGTCAACGCCGTGGCCCAGGCCGAGGCGGTCATCGCCGTACATGAGATGTTCCGCTCCCCCGCCATCCTGCAGGGGGCCGACCTGGCCAACGCCTTCATGGGCGGCCGGGTGGATTTTGCCAACGGCACCCTGGAGGACAAGAAGAAGGGGGCCCGCAACATCGCCGAGGCGGTGAAGAAGTTCGCCGAGCAAAGCCCTATCCCCGTGGTGCTCCACCTGGATCACGGCAAGAACTTCGACTCCTGCGTGGCCGCCATCGAGGGGGGATACACCTCCGTGATGATCGACGGCTCCTCCCTCCCCTTTGAGGAGAATGTGGAGCTCACCCGCGAGGTGGTCAAGTACGCCCACGCCCGCGGCGTGTCCGTGGAGGGCGAGCTGGGCGTGCTGGCCGGCGTGGAGGACCACGTCTTTGCCGCCAACTCCACCTACACCAACCCCCTCTCCGCCATTGAGTTCTTCAAAAAGACCGGGGTGGACGCCCTGGCCATCAGCTACGGCACCATGCACGGCGCCAGCAAGGGCAAGGACGTGAAGCTGCGGAAGGAGATCCCCATCGCCATCAAGGAGTGCATGAACCACGAGGGCATCCAGGGCGCCCTGGTGTCCCACGGCTCCTCCACCGTTCCCCAGTATATCGTCAATGAGATCAACGCCCTGGGCGGGAACATCCAGAACGCCTACGGCATCTCCAAGGAGGAGCTGAAGGCGGCCATCCCCTGCGGCATCGGCAAGATCAACGTGGACACCGACATCCGCCTGGCCGTCACCCGCAACTTCCGCGAGCTGTTCCGCGACCACCCGGAGCTGAAGGAGGACGCCAGGGTGGGCGGCATCTGGAAGCTGCTGGACGAGAAGCGGGACGCCTTTGATCCCCGCGCCTTCCTGGCGCCCATCATGGACACCGTCATGTACGGCACTGGCGACGAGGGGGCCGTGGCTCTCATTACCGACGCCATGCGCCGTGGCGTGAAGGAGGCCGTGGGCACCCTGATTGTGGAGTTCGGCAGCTACGGCAAGGCCCCCCTGGTGGAGCCGGCCACCCTGGAGGACATGGCGGCCCGCTACGCCAAGGAGGGCTGAGCATGGACGGCATCACCCTGTCCTTTACCGACGCGCGGCCGGTGCTGGCCCCCGGCGCGCTGGAGGAGCAGGTGCGCGCCGCCGCGCCCCTGCTGGCCGAGGCGGCGGCGGGAGAGGAGCGGTACCGGGACAACCTGGGCTGGCACAGTGTGGACGAGGCGGCCGGGCCCGAGCGGGTGGACTTCCTGCTGGAGCAGGCGGCGCGGGTGCGGGCCGACGCCGACGCCTTCGTGGTCATCGGAATCGGCGGCTCCAACCAGGCGTCCCGGGCCGCCGTCAAGGCCCTGCGGCCGGAGGGGGGCCCCGCCATTCTGTGGGCGGGCAACACCATCTCCGCCTGCGAGATGGCCCGCACTCTGCGGGAGCTGGACGGATATCAATCCATCTACATCGACTGCATCGCCAAGAACTTTGAGACCCTGGAGCCGGGGATTGCCTTCCGGGTGCTGCGCCAGTACCTGGAGCGGCGCTACGGCGCGGAGGGCGCGGCAAAGCGCATCTTCGCCACCGGCACGCCGGGCTCCACCCTCCACCAGCTCTGCCTCGACCAGGGCTATACGTTCCTCACCTTCCCCGAGACCATCGGCGGGCGGTACTCGGTGGGCAGCGACGTGGGGCTCTTCCCCATGGCGGTGGCCGGGGTGGACATCCGCGCGCTGGTGCAGGGGATGCGGGACATGCGGGATACCCTCCTCGCCGCCCCGGCGGAGGAGAACCCGGCCCTGCGCTACGCCTGCCTGCGCCGGCTGCTGTTGGAGCACGGCTACCGCCTGGAGATGCTCTCCTTTTTCGAACCCCGGCTGGATTACTTCGCCAAGTGGTGGATTCAGCTCTTCGCCGAGAGCGAGGGCAAGGAGGGCACCGCCCTCTACCCGGTGGCGGCCTCCAACTCGGAGGATCTCCACTCCATCGGCCAGTTCATCCAGGAGGGCAGTCCCATCCTCTTCGAGACCTTCGTGGAGGTACGCGCCCGCGACGCGTCGGTGCTCCTGCCCCCCGAGGCCAAGAAGGACTACTTCGACTACCTGACGGGCAAGGACTTCTGGGACATCAACAACACCGCCCGCCAGGCCACCATGCGGGCCCACAGCGACCGGGGCATCCCCTGCCTGAACCTCTCCATCCCCGCAATCGACGCCCACACCCTGGGCGGGCTGTTCTATTTCTTCCTCTTTGCCTGCTATCTCTCCTGCAAGCTGCTGGGCGTCAACCCCTTCAACCAGCCGG
Organism: Clostridium sp. ATCC BAA-442; assembly: GCF_964239415.1. Classification (NCBI taxonomy): domain Bacteria; kingdom Bacillati; phylum Bacillota; class Clostridia; order Eubacteriales; family Clostridiaceae; genus Clostridium; species Clostridium sp. ATCC BAA-442. The sequence continues at coordinate 30,247 of NZ_CAXSQB010000042.1, forward strand.
GCGTGGAGGGCTACAAGGGCTATATGTTTCAAAATTTGGGAAAGCCGGGTGTCAACTGAATGAAACACATTTTTTTGAATCTCAAGCGTTTTGACGTGCCGGTGGAGCTGGGCGGGGTCAACCGCCTGGCCCCCGTGGCCGAGTGGGGCAGGGCCGTTGTGGCCGGGACCCAGCAGGGCCTGACGGGCTACGACCCGGCGGAAGCGGAGTTTGTGGACTTCTTCCCGGAGGCCCACCTGATTCCCGCGGCTGCGGCCCGCACCGCCGACAGCCGGGTGGAGCTGGGCTGCCAGGGGGTGTTCCGGGCGGACACCGCGGTGGGGGGCAACTTCGGGGCCTTTACCACCAACCGGCCCGCCCACGCCGCCGCCGCCCTGGGCTGCGGCTGGACGCTGATCGGCCACTGTGAGGAGCGCAACGACAAGGCGGGCATCCTGGCGGAGGCCGGCGTCACCGACACCGCCGCCGTCAACCGCCTGCTGAACCAGGAGATCAAGTGCGCCCAGGCCGCGGGGCTCAAGGTGCTCTACTGCATCGGCGAGAAGAGCGAGGAGCAGGAGGCCTGGCAGCAGGTGCTGGGCGACCAGCTCGCCATCGGCCTGGACGGGGTGGACAGGAGCCGGGTGGTCATCGCCTACGAGCCCATCTGGTCCATCGGGCCCGGCAAGACCCCCGCCGACAAGCCCTACATCGAGAAGATCGCCCGCTTCGTCAAGGAGCGCACCGGCGGCCTGGACGTGGTGTACGGCGGCGGCCTCAAGGCGGACAACGCCGCCATGCTGGCCTCCATCGCCGACATCGACGGCGGCCTGATCGCCCTCACCCGCTTCAGCGGGGAGATCGGCTTCTACCCCGACGAGTATCTGGAGATCATTCGCCTTTACTTAGGGCATTAAGGAGGAATACACCCGATGAAACTGGAATTTGAGTATGGGCAGGGCCTGCTGGGCGCGGAGCTGCCCGACAGCACGGACATCTTCATCCCCGGGGAGACGGTAGCGGATCCGCCCTGTCTGCCCCAG
>NZ_CAXSQB010000043.1:0-616 GCF_964239415.1 Clostridium sp. ATCC BAA-442
GGCCATAAAGGCCGCCCCTACATTTCCGGGGTTCCGTTTCTGATGGGGTGTCTTGTGGCGCTTATCTGTAGGGGCGGGGCTTGTCCCCGCCCGCAGGCCATCCGGCAGGACAAAGCCCTCGCGTTTGGCTGTGTGCCGGACGCAGGGGATTTTTCTGTGCCGGGAGGAGATGGGACGAATATGGCAAATTATACGGAATATTACCACCTGCACCAGTGGGAGCCGGAGGATAGCTTCCTGCGGACGGATTTTAATGAGGACTTCCGAAGGATTGCGGCCGCACTCCAGGAAAAGCTGGGACAGGCCGACCGGGCGGAGTTGGCCGCCGCAACGGCGGAAAAGGCAAAGCTTTATTGCGGCGCGTTCCTGGGAAATGGGACGAGTCAGAGCATCCCGCTGGGGTTCCGGCCCTCGGCTGTGCTGCTTCCGGGCCGCTCCGGGCTACTGCTGGCAAGCCGGCAGACGGCGGCAGGTGCAATTGAGATTATCCAGCAGGGGTTTCGGGTAGTCCATGAAGATGGGGCGATCGACCGGATCAACGAGTCGGGAAAGACCTATCCATATCTGGCGTTTCTGGAGGGCCAGATACCATAAAAAGTTCCCCCGGGGGGGGGGG
>NZ_CAXSQB010000043.1:626-14222 GCF_964239415.1 Clostridium sp. ATCC BAA-442
GGGCCGTTGGCCCGGGGAACTTTTTAAAATATGGGGAGATTACTGAACCTGATCAAAAGTAATAACCAGCTTCAGGCTGCCATCAGAGACAGTGGCCGACGTGGCCTTGCCATTAGTAACAGTCAGGCTGCTATAATCGCCGGACTCGCCAAAAGCAAATCCATCCTTAGCAGTAAGCGTGACGGTGGCACGATAGAACTTCTGCTCAAAGTTTCCGCTTGCACTGGCCCAGCCGGAACTTCCGTCATCACTCTTTTCCCAAGTAGGAGTACCAATCTCGACCTTGCTGCTAGAAGCGCTGTCCGTCAGAGCAGCATCGGCAATGGTGGCACCGTTCGTCGGAGCGGTAATGGAAAGGTTCATATCAGCCGCGCTAATCTTGACGCTCACAGTGCACTCGGTGCTCTTCGTCTGGGCAGTCTTGTCGCCATTCACATCGTCCTTGGTGTTGGTGGCGATAACATAGTACTTCCCAGCCTCAGTGGGGGTGTAGGACTCGCCAGTCTCACCGGAGAGGGGCATGCCGTTCTTATACCACTGGTAGGACACAGTGCCCTTGTCGGCTACGCTGGCCTTGACCGTCAGCTTGTCTCCGACATAGCCGGTGGACTTCAGATCAGTGCCAAACGTGGGCTTCGCGGCATCCACCTTGGTGCCAACGTTGCAGGTGGCGCTCTTGGTGGTAGCGGTCAGGCTGTTGCGGGTATTGGTGACGACCACGTAGTACTCACCGGCATCGCTGGCCGTATAGGTGGCGCTGTTGGAGCCAACCACGGAATCGCTGCCGCCGGACACCTTGTGCCACTCGTAGGACAGGGTGCCCTTGTCGGGGGCGTTAGCCACGACCCTCAGCTCCGTGCCGGTGACGGCAGTGGTGGTCAGGTCGGTGGTGATCACAGGGGCCTTGGGGTTGGCAAAGGCGATCTTGTAGTAGACCATGCCCTTGTTGGTGTCGACGCCGACATACATAGCGCTGGTCACAACGGGATAGGGGTTAGTGGCAACCAGCTTGTAGGTGCCGAACACCTCTTCGTAGACGCCCTTCACATTGCCCTGCAGGGCGTTGACCAGAACGTCGGCGGTCAGTTTGTTCTGGGCGGTGGTGACACTGCCGGAGGTGCTGGCAGCCATGTCGTTGGTCAGGGTGATGGTCTGGTTGCTGATGTCGCTGATCATGGTCTCGTTGCTGGTGGAGATCACACCGTCGGACAGGGAGCCGGTACCGTGATCCGGCACCTCAGTGCCGTCCAGGACGCTCTTGATGTACGCGGCGCGGACCGTGTTCTCGTCGGCATCCAGAACCAGGACAGTCTCCTTCGCAACGCCGGTGGAGAAAGCGCCGGCGGGAGCGTTGGTGCCAGCGGACACGTCCTCCACGTTCCAGATATTCTTGTCGTAGGAGTAGCTGTCAACCAGCTTGGTGAGCTTCTTGTCGCTGTAGACAGCCACGGTGCCGTCGTTGAGCTTCACGGCATAGCCGGTCAGAACGTGGGTGCCGCTGCTGCCGGGGGCAGTCAGATCCGCCACGCCCTCGCCGTTCATGGTGTAGGCATAGGCAGTCTCAAAGTCGCTGTTGCCCTTGAACAGGGAGTCGTAGTCGGATTTGGTGAGCTTCAGGGTGGAGGCGGTGCCGTCCATCAGAAGCACGTTCAGGGTCACATAGCCGGAGGAGCTGCTGGTGCGGCCCAGGACATAGGCGTAGTCCTTCTCGGCGGCCACGCCCTCAGCGTCGAACAGAACCACGTCGGTCAGATTGGCCTTGGTGGTCTGGGCCACAAAAGCGGTGTTCTTGTCTACGTTAGACATCTTGTCGTAGCCGATGGCCACGCCGTACTTGTCATCGCCGTTCACGGTCGTGAAGTAGAAGGCCACGGTGTTCTTGTCCACGGCCACCTGATCGCTGGTGCCGTACTTGATACGGGCAGCGCCGGTATCATAGTCGGCGGCGAGGGTGCTGTCCACGTCGGCGGGGCTGTAGCGGTCGGTGCCGGTCGCGTTGGTGCCCACGATGGACTTGATGGTCAGAACATCCTTGTCGTTGAGGCTGTACTCAATGACATAGCCGGCAGCGAAACCGGACTGGTGCTGCTTGCTGGAGTAGTGAACGTCACCGCTGAAGGGCAGCGTGCCATCAGGCTTGGTGGTGGTGTTGTCCTGAACGGAGGAGCCCAGGAAGCCCTTCAGCTCCTCAATGCCGTTGTCCTTCTGCTGAGAGGAGGTCAGCTTGGGGAAGAGCTGCTCGCCCACGTTCTGCGCGGAGGCATCGAAGTTCAGGGTGTAAAGCTTCTCGGTGCCATCGGCCAGCAGAACCTTCACTTCGCCGGTGGGGTTGGAGTTGGTGCGGCCCGGATCGTAGCCGGAATCCAGGATCAGGGCATAGTCGCCCACGCCCTTGGAGGAGGGACGGTAAGCGATCACGTTGTCATTGGAGTCGAGGATGAAGTCGTAGTCGATGTCAAAGTCCACGCCGTCCTTGGTGCCGCAGTCCAGCACGTTGAACTCGTAGGTGTTGTCGGCCGCATCCGCCGCAAACAGGATGTAAGAGGGGTGGTACTCGGTGCCGCCCACGGTGATGGTCTGCTCCTTGGTCTTGCTGGAGGAGTAGGACTCCATCTGGCCGGTCACAACGTTGGGGGTGGAGACATGGTACTTGCCGCCGTAAGAGGCAACCAGAACCAGATCGCCCTCAGACAGGTTGGCGTCGGTCACGATGTTCTCGTTGTCGATGGCCTTGTTCTTGTTGAAGGCGTTCAGAGTGGTGGTCTCCTTGGAGTCGCTCTTGGCGATGACCTGGGTCAGAGTCTCCTGCAGGTACAGGACGTACTCAACAATACCGTCGCCGTCGTTGTCGATGGCGGTCATCTCCACGCCATAGGCATTGGTCTTGCCGTTGACGTTGGTGAAGCGGCCGGTCTTGGCGTCAAAGCCCAGCGCCTTAGTGGCGTCGGCCTCGCTGTCCATCACACCGTAGTTGACATAGTAGGCGGTGTCCTTGTCGGTGGACAGGCCGGTGCCCTTCAGGAAGTCCTTCATGGTGTCCTGCGTGTCAGCGGTGGTCTTGACCACGTTGCTGGCATCATCGAGGTACAGGCCCAGCACGGTGGAGTTGGAGAGAACGGTGGTCTTCTTGGCGTACATGGTCACGGTCTTGCCCAGCATGTCGGCAGTGGTGGACACGTTGAACACGACCTGGCCCTTCACCTCTTCGTACTCGCCGGTGGTGGTGTTGGAGGTAGTGGAGGCGTAGACCTTCACGTTCTCCATGGTGGTCTTGCCCTTGGCGGAGGCAAAGTCGCTGTCGGTGTTGTTCAGCGCGGCCTCCTCGTTGGAGACAACCACGCCCTCAATCTTGTAAACACCGTACTTGGCGCTCAGCAGGGTGCGGTGGTCGGTGAAGGCGATGGCATAGCCGTTCTCGTACTTCTGAATCATCTCGATGTCCAGAGCGTTGTAGATCAGCAGCGCCGCGTTGTCGCGGGTCAGAGGATCAGAGGTAGCTACACTCAGGTTGTCAAAGATGCCCAGGGTAGAGGCCAGAGAGGCGGTCTTGATGGCCCAGTCGGCACCGGTCAGGCCCTCGAGCTGCGCGTCGTAGCCGGCGGCCACCAGCAGCATCTTGGCGGCCTCGTTGCCGGTAACGGTAGCGGCGGGGTCAAACTTGCCGTTGCCGCGGCCGGCGATGATGCCCAGGCTGTAGCAGTAGTTGATGTAGCTCTCAGCCCAGTGGCCCTTCACGTCGGTCAGGCCGGTGTTCATCCCGACATACAGGCCGTCCACATCGGCGCCCTGATTCAGGACGGTGGCGATCATCTTCGCCATCTCGGCACGGGTCACGTTGCCGGTGGGGTCAAAGTAAGACCCGTCTTCCTTGCCGTTGATCACGCCCAGAGTAGTGAGCATGGAAACGGCATCCTTGTTGACGACTTTGTCCTTGTCGGAAAAGTCGTCGAGGCCCGTAGCGCTGGCGGAGACAACCATCATGCCGATGAGCATGATCGCCGCCAGAGCCAGGCTGAGAGCCCGCTTGAGGTTTCTCATTTGGATTTCCTCCTTCTGAATTTTGAGCCAGAGGGGCGTATAACGCCCCTTACAGGGGAGGAAACAATGCAGTTTTCGGGGGATAGGGATATAAAAGGCAGGAAAACAGAATCAAAAGGTTACTATGGTAGACGTTTGGTAGACAATACGGGAGCGGGAAAAGTGAAAACGCCTTGGAACCCAAAGGATTCCAAGGCATTTCTGGTAGACTTTTGGTAGAACGGTTTTTAAAACACGGCTGAGATATTGTCAATCGTCTTGATCTGCAAAAAATGGTACGGTTTACTTGTGATATATATTTGAATGCGATATACTTTAGAAAAGTAGTAAAAAAAGGAGGTATCACTATGCCCAAAACCCCGTGGGCCGACCGCTATCGGGCAGCTCCCACCAATAAGAGCAACGTTATGCGGACGATCATTCTGGAGGGCCCCATCAGCCGTGCTGCGCTTGCAAAACGGGTTGGGCTGAGCCTTCCCTCCGTCATGACCATCACGGAAAATCTGATTAACCGCGGTCTGGTGAGAGCTGTGGGAAAGGGAAAGAGCAGCGGCGGAAAACCGCCGGAATTGTTAAGCGTGGTGCCCGAAAGCGAATATTATATGGGGGTGGATATTGGCCGTGGGACCATACGACTGGTGCTGATGAATTTGGCGCAGAAGGTAGTATACGGAACCATGGTGGAAACGGGGGAGGTCCAGCCTGTTGAAGCATTTGTGGACCGGTTGTGCGAGCGGATTCAGAGCAGTCTGCTGGAATCCGGAGTTGCACTGGATCGGTTGGCCGGAGTGGGGGTGGCGATGCCCGGCCTCATCGAGCGGGATACCGGGCATATTCTCTTCTCCCCGGACTTTGGCTGGAGCGATATTCCGCTTCAGAGCTGGCTTCAGAGCCGGCTGTCCTACCCCGTGTTGGTCGAAAACGCCAATCGGGCACTGGCACTAGCGGAGAGTGGCTGGCGCGGGGATGGCGGAGAGAGCGGCACCCATACCGTTTTATGTGTCAACATTGGACACGGTATCGGTGCAGCTCTGATGCAGAACAATCAGCTCTACTACGGCAGCAGCGGCACCAGCGGTGAGCTGGGACACATCACTGTCTGCAAAGACGGTCCGCTCTGCGCCTGTGGAAACTCCGGCTGCCTGGAGGCGGTAGCTTCCGGTGAGGCCATTGCCCTGCAGGCCAGAGACGCCGTTTGCAGTGGTCTCCCTACCAGCCTGCGGGAGCGGTGCGGCGGCGCATCGGAGCGGATTGACGCCAAGCTGGTCTTTGAGGTGGCGGCCAAGGGAGACGCGGTAGCCCTCTCGATTGTGGACAAGGCTACTGACTATATCGGAATCGGACTGGCCATGGCGATCAATATCCTGGATCCGGACTGTATCGTTTTGTGCGGAGGCCTGACAAAAAACGGTCCGCTGTTTTTCGACCGGGTAGCCCATAGTATGCAAATGCGGCAGATGCGGCAGGCGGGACGCCATGTGACGCTCCGTTTGGGAACCCGCGGCGACTATGGAACGGCCATTGGGGCGGCCCATATTATCTCTTACAACGGCTGGCGGGTGCCAAGACTTGAGCATTACTATTGATTCCGGTGGATCAGACCAGGGGCGGCATTTTTGCTAAAATGTCGCCCCTGATTTTATGCTATATTCAAAAACCTTTCGGTATAATATACAAAAGGTTTTCAGTTGCATCATTCGAAACGCCAAAAATAGAAAAGAGGGATTGACATTTCTTGTGCATGGCGCTACAATTGCCTCGTTAAGTTAGTTAACTTAACTTAGTACAAAAGAATAAGAGCATTTGGGTATTTTAAAGGGGAATGGGCAGAGGAAAAGGAGTTTTCACGTGGGTGTTGATAAATTCACTTTAGCTTTGATGAACCGGAGGCTGGTGCTGAAAACAATCTGGGAGAGAGGCGCTATCAACAAGGCTGAGATCGCACGCCGGACGGGGCTGAGCCTACCGACCGCAATCAAGATCACAGATGAGTTGTTGGACAACCGTATTGTACGCTCCTGTGGGAGGCAGGAGGGCGCGTCCGGAAAGCGCCCCGAAATGTATGAGTTTGCTGGGGACTGCTATTACAGCGTCGGGATCGACTTTGCTCCAACCGTGCTGAGGGCGCTTGTGATGGATCTCAATGGAATGCCTGTTGCAAAGGCAAAGCGTCCCATTCCGGTACCGGAAGATGCCGACGCGGTCATTCAGACCGCCGCAGAGCTGATTGACCAGCTATTGCGCGAAAGCGGTATCCCGCTCCACCGGGTCCTGGGCGTTGGGGTGGGTGTGCCGGGGATTCTGGACCTGGACCAGGGAAGGGTACTCTTTTCCCCTAATTTTCATTGGGAGGATGTAGCGCTTTTGGAGCCGCTGGGGCGGCTGCTTTTACAACGGACCAGTATCCGCTGGCCTATGCGGCTGGAGAACTCCAACCGGGCTATGGCGCTGGGGGAGCAATTCTTTGGGTCAGGTGTGGGGTATCACTATTTTATCTGCATCAACCTTGGCTATGGCATCGGCGCAGCGGCCATTGAAAACGGAGAGCTGTGCGTCGGTGCCTCTGGGACATCAGGGGAGCTGGGCCACATCACGGTGGAGAAGGATGGGCCGCTGTGTACCTGCGGCAACAACGGCTGCCTGGAGGCAGTAGCCTCCGGGCGAGCGATTGCCCAGCAGGCCCGTAACCTGATTTCCAGCGGAGTCAAAACCCGTATTCTGGAGTTGGCAGGCGGCAATATTGAGCGGGTGGAGGCCAAGACCGTGTTCGCTGCCGCCCGGGAGCAGGATGTGGCCGCACTGGACTTGGTTCGGAGGGCAGGAGAATACATCGGCATCGGCATTGCCAGCTACATAAATCTGCTGGATCCCGAGAAGATCGTACTGGCCGGCGGAATGTCAAATGAGTCGCTTTTAATCGAACAGATCCAAAAAGTGGTCAAGATCCGCCGGATGCGCTTTGCCGGGCGCAGGGTCAAGCTGCGGGTGTCCAATCTGGGTGAGTATGGGACGGCAATCGGCGCGGCGGCCATTCAGTTGAAGACCCTGCTGAGGCAGGGGGGCTTATCGCTGACAAAAGAACAGGAGGAGGCTGTATGAGCGAGTATCGGTTGGAGGTACGGGGTGTGACAAAGGTCTTTCCCGGAACCCGGGCGCTGGATCAGGTACAGCTCCAGGTGCGGCCTGGCGAGGTTCACGCGCTGTGCGGCGAGAATGGTGCCGGGAAATCTACCCTCATGAACATCATCGGCGGCGTGTTTCCGCCCACGGAGGGCGAGATCTTGTTTGAAGGCGCGCCTATTGCCCCCAGGAGTCCCAAAGAAGCCCAGGATATCGGCATAGGCTTTGTTCATCAGGAATTGAGCCTGTGCCCCCACCTGACGGCGGCGGAGAATATCTTCATCGGGCGTCTGCCCCACAAGGGGGGAATGATTGATTTCAAACGCCTCTGGGCGGATGCCGACATGGTTCTGAAGCAGTTCAACGCCAATTTTCCCAGCAGCGCGCTGGTCAGTGAGCTGACTGTCTCTGAACAACAGATCATTGAGATTGCGAAGTCGGTTTCACTCAACTGCAAGCTGCTGATTCTGGATGAACCAACCTCCTCCCTCACGGAAAAGGAGACTGCCCGGCTCTTTGATTTGGTAAAGGAATTGAGCGGTAGGGGAATCAGCATTCTCTACATCTCCCACCGCATGGCGGAAATCTTTGAAATCTGCGACCGGGTCACTGTGTTCAAGGATGGTACCTATGTCACTACCATGGACACCGGAGATATCTGTGCAGACGATATCATCCGCGCTATGGTGGGCCGTGAGCTGGGAAATCTCTACCCAACCAAGAGCAGCTGTATCGCAGCGGACGATCCGGTTCTGGAGGTCAACGGCCTCACCGGCAGTATCTTCCGCGAAGTCAGTTTTGCCCTGCGGCGGGGGGAGATCCTGGGTTTTGCCGGGCTGGTGGGCGCGGGACGGAGCGAGGTTATGCGCGGTCTGTGCGCCATTGATCCCATCCGTTCCGGCCAGGTAGTGCTCAACGGCAGGCCCTGTGCCTTCCACACCTACCGTGACGCTGTGGATGCAGGCATCTGTTACTTGACCGAGGACCGCAAAACCCAGGGCCTGTTTCTGGAGATGAGTATCAAAAACAATATGTCCAGCGCCAACATGAAGGGAGTCTCCCATGGCATTTGGCTGGACGACAAGCTGGAGCGAAGCTTGGCCAACCGATTTGTAGAGCAACTGGCCATCAAAATTCCGGGCATTGAATACCCCATCAGCAGCCTGTCCGGCGGCAATCAGCAGAAGTGCCTGATCGGGAAGTGGCTTTCTCTGGCCCCAAAGGTCGTCATCATGGATGAGCCCACCCGCGGCATTGACGTGGGTGCAAAGCGGGAGATCCACGCGCTTCTGCGTCAACTGGCAGAGAGCGGCGTCGGTGTGATTGTGGTATCCAGTGAGCTGCCTGAGGTCATCGGCGTGTCCGACCGGGTGGCAGTCATGCACGAAGGGTGCTTGGCGGGCTTCCTCGAAGGCGAAGAGGTGACGGAAGAGAATATCATGAAGCTTGCCTCCGGCGAGCAGCTTGCGGAAAAGGAGTTGCGGCAATGAAACAGAAGAGCGAGATAAAGCGGACGGGACCGGAGCTTTTGAAGCGGTTGCTCCGGCAGCGCGAGATGAGCGTATTTCTCATTATTTTGCTTGTGGTGGCCATCGTGGCCATCGTCAATCCAAAGTTCATCCAGCCCTCCAACATGAAGAGCATCGCCCTGAGTGTGGCCACCGACGGCCTGCTCTCCATCGGACTGACCCTGGCTCTGATTCTGGGAGGCATTGAACTGAGCGTGGGCGGCGTGGCCGCCATGACGTGCGTCATTGCCGGCCAGATGGCTTTGATGGGGGTCAACATCTGGGTGGCCTGCCTGGCTGCTCTGGCTGCGGGAGCCGTATGCGGACTGTTCAACGGCTTTATGGTCAGCAAGGTGGGACTGCCGCCTTTCATCGTCACCCTGTCCATGATGAACCTCTCCCGCGGTGTGGCCTACATTATCACCACAGGCTCCCCCCTGTCGGTGTCCGGCTATCTGCCGGACAGCTTCCGCTTTCTGGCCACCGGCGATGTATTCGGCATCCCCGTGCTGTTCCTGATCTTCCTGCTGGTCACCGTGGTGGCCCTTATCTTTACCAAGAAGTCCAATGCCTGCCGTAACATCTACTATGTGGGCAGCAATGAAAATGCCGCCAAGCTCTCCGGTATCAATGTAGACCGGGTCAAGATCTTCGTCTATGTGGTCATCGCCTTGCTCTCAGCACTGGCCGGTATCCTTTCTCTCGCACGCTTCAATGTTTCCACCCCTGAGCTGTCCAAGGGCGCGGAAACCACCGCTATCTCTGCCGCGGTCATCGGCGGCACCTCCATGACCGGCGGCCTGGGCGGTATCCTGGGCACATTTCTCGGCATTTTCCTGCTGAAGATTGTGGACTCTGCCCTGGTTATGATGAATGTGTCCGTCTACTGGCAGGATTTCGTCCAGGGCGCTATCCTGGTCATCGCCGTTACCATCGACTATATGAGCCACCGAAAAAGCGGCAACAGCTTCCTCCAGCGCATGCTGGGCCTGGGGCGCAGGAAACCTGCCCTGCGGCCGTAATCCGTGATCCGGCGCCCGGCGCGGGCGCAGGCAATACCGCCAAGAAAAATAAAAGGAGGAACCCACAATGAAAAAGGCACTGGCACTTATTCTTGCACTGGCGCTCTCCCTGTCCCTGTTCGGCTGCTCCCCGGCCGAAGCACCCGAAGACTCCCCCAACGCTGGAGGGGACGGCACGCAGGCTTCGGCCGGAGCGTTCGTCGGCAACGAAAGCGACGAGTACTACATGGTCAGTTTCCTGTCCGGCATCGATTACTGGAAGCACTGCTTTGAGGGCATGGAGGATGCTGGAAACGCCTTGGGTGTTACTACTAAGTATACCGGCCAAACCGACTCTGATGTGGCCGGTCAGGTAGCTGTTCTGGAGCAGGTCATTGCCCAGAGTCCCAAGGGCATCGCAGTCACCTGCGTGAACTCCACCGCCCTGGCGGATACCATCAACTCTGCCAAGGAGCAGGGGATCTCTGTGGTGTGCTTTGACTCCGACTCTCCCACCTCCGACCGCTCCTCCTACCTGTCCACCGGCAATTCCGAAGCCGGCCGCATTGCCGCTGAGTACCTGGTACCCCTGTGCGGAGGGGAGGGTAAGATTGCCGTCCTCTATACCGTGGGCGCCGAGAACAGCGAAAGCCGTGTTCAGGGCTTTGAGGCCTGGTGCGCCGAAAACGCCCCTGGCATCGAGATCGTGAAGGTTAACGACGCCGGAGACACCACCGCTGCCACCGACAACATGTCGGCGGCCCTGCAGGCCAACGATGACCTGGTAGGCCTGTTCTGCGTGGACGGTATCGCCGGTACCGCTGGCCCTACCGCCGTGGCTGAGTCCGGCAAAGATCTGCGTGTGCTGGCTTTCGACGTGGACACCACCGTGCTGGACAAAGTGAAAAACGGTGAGATTGACGCCACTGTTGCCCAGGGGATGTATAACATGGGCTTCTGGAGCATGATGTTCCTCTATACCGAGGCCAACGGCCTGTCCGCCAAGGCGCTGCCCCAGAACGTGGACACCGGCGTTACCATCGTGACCAAGGAGAACGTGGACGAGTACTACCCCAAATAAAAGGGCAGCCCTCTGATACCATGCCCGCAGGACAGAGCCACACGCCCTGCTCCTGCGGGCCCTTTTTGTGGAAACGAAGTGTACCCCCTCCGGCATTTACTGCCCAGCACCCAGCCTGCTTGTGCCGGAGCCCAATTCTCTGGAAACAAAATCAAAAGGAGTGAATGAAATGAAGCACTTTGATTATTTTGCCCCCACCGAGATCATCTTCGGCGCCGGCCGCGTCACCGAGGCGGGGGCCCTTGCTGCCCGCTATGGGAAAAAGGCCATGCTGGTGACCGTCCCCGAGTTCCCTGCGGTGGCAGAACTGTACGCCAAGGTCAAAAAAAGCCTGTCTGACGCAGGTGTGGCCTGTGTGCACTATGACGGCGTGATCCCAAACCCAACCACTGAACTGGTCACCAGAGGAGCGGAGCTGGCAAAGGCCGAGGGGGTGGATGTGGTGATCGGTTTGGGCGGCGGCTCCTCCATGGATACCGCCAAGGCCATCGCTGTGGAGGCCACCCATCCCGGTACCGCCTGGGATTACAACTGCCACACCGCAGGCCCAACGGAGCAGACGCTGCCCATTCTGGCCATCAGCACGACCGCCGGCACCGGCAGCCAGACCACCCCATGTGCCGTCATTACCAAGACCAGTGCCAAGGACAAAAGCGCTATCTGGAACAAGAATATTTTCCCCCGCGCAGCCATTGTAGATCCCGAGGTTACCCTTTCCCTACCCGCCAGCGTAACTGCGCAGACCGGTTTTGATGCCTTCTGCCATAATTTTGAGGCATATCTCTCCGTCAACACCAACCCGCTGGTGGAGTGCATGGCCCTGGATGCCATCCGTATTATCGCCGCATACCTCCCCAGGGCGCTGGCCGACGGCTCCGACCTGGAGGCCCGCAGTCAGATGGCCTGGGCCGACACCTTGGGCGGTCTCACCAACGCATCCGCCGGTGTCACTTTGCCCCACGGCCTGGGCATGCAGATCGGCGGCCACTGTCCCCATGTCACCCACGGCCAGTCTCTGGCAGTCTTCTATCCCGCTTTTACCCGGTATACCTATCCCGCCGCTGAGCACAAGTTCGCCACGGTAGGCCGGATCTTCGAGCCCTCCCTGGAGCGGGAGAGCGATGCTGTGGCCGCGGAGAGAAGCTGCGATGCCATCGACTGCTTCCTTAAGAGGATCGGCCTTTGGATCAACTTCCGGGAGCTGAACGTGACCAAAGAGGATATCCGGGAGATTGCAGACTGCGGCCAGGTACTGGGCGACTATGCCAACAATCCCCGTGTCGCCACCATTCCAGAGATGTATGAGCTGCTCATGAGCTGCTACGACCGCAAATAGGGGGAGGGGGGTATTATGACGGAGACTGGCATCCTGAACCGGGATATTGCGGCCGAACTGGCCCGGATGGGACACACCGACCGGCTGCTGATCGCTGACGCCGGTCTGGCTATCCCGGACAGCACCAGGGTAATCGACCTCTCGCTGGCGGAAAACGTCCCCACAGCGGTAGATGTGCTCAAGGAGCTGCTCAAGCACTTCAGTGTGGAGGGTATCATTCTGAGCCAGGCCACCCTGGATGTGAGTCCCAGCCGCGAGCGGGAGTTCAAGGCATGTTTTCCACCTGAGCTGCCCTGCCAGGTGGTCGGCCATCCCTACTTTCGGGACGAACTGACACGCCAAGTAAAATTTGCCATCCGTACCGGGGACTTTACCGCCAACAGCAACATCATACTCATCAGTGCTGGCGGCCCCCGGTGGTACTGTGAAAAGAGTTGAGGAGGAAAAGGCATGCTGCAGCAGGTTATGACAGCCCCGGGGGTCATTGAATTCCGGGAGGTTCCAATCCCTGAGCCAAAGGCCGGTGAGGTACTGGTCAAAATCATGCGCATCGGCGTGTGCGGCTCGGATATCCATGTCTATCACGGTGAACACCCGTTTACGAAATATCCCGTCACCCAAGGCCACGAGGTGTCGGGGGAGATTGCCGCGCTTGGAAAGGGAGTCACCAGCCTCCGGGTGGGACAGCGTGTCACCATCGAGCCACAGGTGGTATGCGGCAGGTGCTACCCCTGCCGCCATGGAAAATACAATCTCTGCGAGGAACTCAAGGTGATGGGGTTCCAGACCACTGGTACCGCCAGCGAATTTTTTGCGGTGGATGCGGCTAAGATTACTCCGCTTCCCGACACAATGAGTTTTAATGAAGGGGCTATGATTGAGCCGCTGGCTGTGGCCGTTCATGCAGCTAAACGCTTTCCGGAGCTGGCGGGCGCCAAAGTGGCCATTTTGGGTTCCGGCCCCATCGGTATTCTGCTGGCCCAGAGCTGCAAGGCTCTGGGGGCGGCCCAGGTGCTCATTACCGATATCTCCGACGCCCGGCTGGAGCTGGCCCGGAGCTGTGGGGCGGACTTCGCAGTGAACACTCGGATACGTAATTTTGGTGAAGTCATGGTAGAGTGCTTCGGCCCGGACAAGGCGGATGTTATTTACGACTGCGCAGGCAACGATACCACCATGGGACAGGCTATCCAGTATGCCCGCAAGGGCAGCAAGCTGGTTCTGGTCGCAGTATATGCAGGAATGGCCCATGTGGATCTGGCCCTGCTTAATGACCACGAGCTGGATCTGGACAGCACCATGATGTACCGGCATGAGGACTATGTGGATGCCATCCGTCTGGTCAGTGAGGGGAAAATCCAGCTCAAGCCCCTGATGAGCCGGCACTTTGCCTTCGGGGACTATCAGAAAGCCTATGAATACATCGATGCCAACCGGGAAGCCACCATGAAGGTCCTGATCGATGTAGCTCCTTGTGAAGAATGACCAAGGGGCAGGGGGGGGGGGGGGGGG
>NZ_CAXSQB010000043.1:14232-30997 GCF_964239415.1 Clostridium sp. ATCC BAA-442
CCCCCCCCCCCCCCCCCCCCCCCCCCCCCGCGCTGATATGAGGTGAATACATGTATGACATAGTAGCACTGGGCGAGAGTTTGATCGACTTTACGCCCGCCGGCATCAATGAGATGGGAATGCCTCTGTTCAGCCAGAACCCGGGCGGTGCGCCGGCCAACGTACTGGCTATGGCATCCAAGCTGGGCAGAAGCACCGCCTTTGTGGGCAAGGTGGGCCGGGATGCCTTTGGCCGCTTTCTTCAGGAGCACATGGAGAAAGCCGGTATTGACTGCTCCGCCCTGCGACGGGATGACCGGGTGCCCACGACCCTTGCCTTTGTCCAATTGGATGAGTACGGCGACCGCTCCTTCTCCTTCTATCGAGATCCAGGGGCGGATGTGATGCTCCGGCCGGAGGAGGTGGATGACACCCTGTTGGAGGGGTGCCGGATATTCCACTTTGGCTCCGTCTCCCTCACCAAGGAGCCTTGCCGCGGAACCACCCTGTGGGCCGCACGGAGGGCCAGGGAGGCGGGGGCTCTTATCAGCTATGATCCCAACTACCGTCCTTTCCTTTGGCCTAGTGTGGAAGCTGCGCGCCGCGCGCTCTGTGCCGCCCTGGAGCTAACGGATATACTGAAGGTGAGCGAAGAGGAGATGTGTCTGCTTACCGGAGAGAGCACCCTGCCTAGTGGGGCCGAAAAGCTTCAGGCTATGGGACCGTCTGCGGTCTTTATTACCCGGGGCAAGGAGGGGGCGTATTTCCGCACACCGTCAGGGGAGGGGGCTCTGCCCGCCTTTCCCGTAAACGCCGTGGATACCACAGGGGCAGGAGACGCCTTTTGGGGCGCCCTGCTTGCGCAGATCCCCGGCCGGGGCCGGACCGCACTGGAGGCGCTCACCCTGGAGGAGTGGGTATCCGCCACCCGTGTCGCCAATGCTGCGGGCGGCCTGACAACAACCGCCAAGGGCGCCATTCCTGCCATGCCGGATTCAGCCGCCATCCAGGCCTGTGTGCAGGCCATGGGCCGCTGTGCTTTTGACGCCTGATACTTTCAGAATTTTGTTTTTGCCTGTTGAGTACCTATGTCCGGGCGCGGTGCCGCTGCATATGCTGATATGGGCGAGTGCCCAACTATGCTATAAAGGGGTCGTGCCAGTTGTTATGAATGTTTATCGGCCGAACGGCCATTTTGATGAGCAGGTGCAAAGAACGGTGTGTTGTCCGGTCTGCTGCCCTGTACCAGGGCCGGTAGGGCCGCAAGGCCCGACGGGCCCGCAAGGCATTCCGGGTAGTCCGGGCCCTACTGGTGCTGTGGGACCGACGGGGCCGCAGGGCAGAGACGGAGCGCCAGGGAGTACGGGGCCTGTTGGAGCCACCGGGCCGACGGGCCCGGCCGGACCCATGGGGGCTACAGGCCCGGCTGGGACAGCGGGTGAGACCGGCCCTACCGGGCCGCAGGGTCCCTCCGGACCGACGGGGCCGCAGGGCAGAGACGGAGCGCCAGGAAGTACGGGGCCTGTTGGAGCAACCGGGCCGGCTGGTCCTACCGGCCCCACTGGTCCAACTGCCGCTGCGGTGGGCTGCGCCTGTGTTCAACAGATGCGGAATGTGCTCCAGCAGCTCATCCAGCTCTATCCGAATGATAATGCTGTAGTCGCTATGGATAGCGGAAATAACAGCAGTGGTCGCCTCGGTTCGCTGCTCCCTGCCGGGCCGAATGCCGGACTGCTCCAGCTAGTCAACAGCCAGGGGGTGCCTCAGGAGGCTGTCTCCATCTGTCGTATTGCCTCGGTGCGCATTACCAGTGCCTCCTATAACAATGCCATCACCTATCTGCCCGTACCGGTTCCACCCCCCACGGGATGCGATGCCGACTGTGAGGCTGCCATCCGGTCCTATTTGCCGGTGGGCACAACCGGCGTCGCCATCAATGCCGGAGGGCAAACCGTGGCCAATGGAAGTATTATACGCAATGAATTTGGGATGGTGGTTGTGGTAGGGCCCAACAGCAGCGACCCTGCTTTTGTCTCCACCTGCAAAGCGGAAATCATCAATCAGTAGAGCGCGGCTCTGTGCAGCGCTCTGATTTCGGGCGGCGGCTTGTAAAAAACAGGCCGCCGTCCGTCTGCTTCTATTGTATACATGTTTCTGAGCCTGTGGATACACGCATCAGCTTGTTCTCTAAATCAGGTATGAAAAAACCAAGGCTGCAAAACACTATCCCCAAGACATGAATTGGGGAGGAAAGCATATGAAATCAGTGTGGGAAGAGACCGGAGAGCACAGGGATTTTGCCCCCCTAAAGGGGGATATTTCCACCGATGTCCTCATTATCGGGGGCGGTATGGCGGGCATCCTGTGCGCCTATCTGCTGCACGGCGCCGGAGTACCCTATGTTCTGACGGAAGCGGAAACGGTGTGCGGCGGTATCACAAAGAATACAACCGCCAAAATTACCATTCAGCATGGCCTTATCTATGACAAGCTGCTGCGCAGATTCGGCATCGACCGGGCGGGACAGTACCTCTGCGCCCAGAAGGCGGCTCTGCAAAAATACCGGGAGCTGTGTTCTGGTATGGACTGTAATTTTGAGGAAAAAGATGCCTATGTCTATGCGTTGGAAGAGCGAAGAAAGCTGGAACAGGAGCTGTCGGCCATGGAAAAGCTGGGCTTCCACGGGGACTTTGTGGAGCATCTTCCACTTCCCTTTCCTGTGGCTGGCGCTGTCAGGGTGCACAACCAGGCCCAGTTTCATCCCCTGAAGTTCGTCTGCTGCCTTGCAAAGGGCCTGCACATCTATGAGCACACGCCGGTGCGGGAGCTGATTGGCACGACAGCCGTGACGGACAGCGGTAAAGTGGCGGCAAAGGCGGTGATCGTGGCCACACACTTCCCGTTCCTCAACAAACACGGCAGCTATTTTCTAAAGCTGTATCAGCACCGCTCCTACGTCATTGCCCTGGAAAACGCCCCGGATGTGGACGGTATGTATGTGGATGAGGCGCAGGAGGGGATGTCATTCCGAAACGCACGGGATTTGCTGCTGGTGGGCGGCGGCGGGCATCGTACGGGAAAGCGGGGCGGAGCATGGAGGGAGCTGAGGGAGTTTGCCCGGCGGTATTATCCGGGTGCGACAGAGAAGTACCAGTGGGCTACTCAGGACTGCATGAGTTTGGACGGCGTCCCCTATATCGGCCCTTATTCCTCCTCCACATCAAACTTATATGTAGCTACCGGGTTTAACAAATGGGGAATGACATCTTCTATGGTATCCGCCATGCTATTGAGTGACCTTGTGCAGGGGAAGACCAACCCTTTCGCAGAGGTGTTTTCGCCTTCCCGCACAGTCCTCCGCCCTCAACTGGTCGTCAATGGATTTGAGGCGGCCGTCGGCTTGCTGGCCCCCACAACCAAGCGATGTCCCCATATGGGCTGCGCGCTGAAATGGAATTCCCAGGAGCACACCTGGGACTGCCCATGCCATGGCTCCCGCTTTACGAAGGAGGGAAAATGCATCGATAATCCGGCCACAGGCGATCTGACATCATGCTAGAGCAAAAAATTGCCCGGTATTGCAAAGAATATTGTCCTAGTGCGGTAGCAATGGACGGCTGGGTGCCATCCCATTCCCGCAGGCAGAGGGGATACCAATAAAAACTGCGGACGAAAATGCTCCGGTTCTTCAGAGCGAGTAGGAGCATTCAGGTGGGTACGCCCGAAGTCCGAGCAAGGAGTCCCTTCCCTAGAGGGCGAGCACTCGCACGAAGCCCGATTGGCCGTATGCGGCACCCAGTCTATACAAAAAGCAGGCTCCCCGCTGCCGCGGAAAGCCTGCTTTTTGGCATATGCATACGAAAAAGATACAGCATTTCGCTGAAGCGGACTTCTGGCCCGCGGCGCTTTTGCGCCGTGCAAGTGTTTTGGCCGAAGGCCAAAACCTTGGTGCAGGCGGAATTCACTTCCGCCGGGCATGTGAAGTCCTCACGGTATCCATAAAAATAACCACACCGAAAGGTGTGGTTATTTTTATGGTACGCCCGAAGGGACTCGAACCCCCAGCCTTCAGAACCGGAATCTGACGCTCTATCCAATTGCGCTACGGGCGCGTCTGACACGTGATCATCAACGTGCCAGATTATTATAGCAATCTTTGCGCCGTTTGTAAAGAGAAATTTTTACTTTTCTTCGTCAGCGGTCAGGCTCAGCACGAACCGGGCGCCGGGAGTGCCGGAAAAGACCACCCAGCCGCCCTCCGGCAGGACGGCGGAGGTGTCGCCCCAGGCCCAGGAAGCGGCCACGGGCAGGCCGGCAGCGTCATAGACGGCGAAGCCGCCGTGCTCCGGCACCTGGACGGTCATGGTCTTGCCCGCGGCGGCGGAACCCACCTGATACCAGCGGGCATAGCCGTCGGCCTGAATGGTGGACCAAGAGGAGGCACCGCTGAAGAGGGGCTCGGCTGCGGCGGCATCCATATAGAGCCCGCCGCAGGTGGAGAGGTACTCCACACCGTTTCGCTCCGTCATGGTGATATTCTGCCAGTCCCGGCCGTAGAGCCCGGGGATCTGGGCCACGCCCTCGGCGCAGTCGGCGTCCACGATGCGGTCAAAGACCATATAGCCGGGCATGTTCGCCGGGTCGGTGGCCACGGCGGCGACCGGCAGGGCCAGGGGGTACTGGATGTTGCTGTACTTCATGTTCAGGGCCAGGTAGAGCTTGCCGCTGCGGGCGTCCCAGGCGGACTGAGCCTCCGGGGACACCGGGTTGTCGGGGAGCTTCATGTAGATGTAAGACGAGCTGGGCTGCTCCCCCAGGCCGGGGATGGAGGAATAGGCCTTCTGCCAGAGGTAGGTTTGGCCGTTGTCCTCCTCCACGAATTTGAGCATCACCATCTGGTTCTCGTCCCGGAAGGAGCCGTCGCTGTAGTAGTACAGGGGCGCGTTGCCGGTGGAGAGGACGCCGTCGGCGGTCACGGTGAGCATAACCGCCGAGGTGGAGTCGCCGTACAGCCCGGCGTAGTCCATCAGCTCGGCGGGCATCTCCGCCCGCTCGGCGGCGGGAAGGGTGTGGGGTGTCTGATCCACCGCAACCCCCTGCTCGGCCAGGGCGGCGATGAGCATCTGGCTGGCCGCCATCTCGTTGTAGGTGCTGACACCGCCGGAGGAGAGCACCGCCGCGGCCATATCATACTCGGGGATGACCACCAGCCCGGCGTGGTAGAGAATGGTGTCGCCCCCCTTGGTCACGGCCTGAATGCCGCTGTAGGCAAATGGGTACCAGTGGACGCTGTCCCAGCCCAGGCCGTAGGAGACCACATCCTCGGTGTCCTCCGGCCAAATGCCCCGGGCGTACTCGTCGGCCATGGAGGCGGCAATGGCGTCCGCGCTGAGAATCCCGTCCTCACAGAACACCGCTCCGCCGAAGGCGGCCAGATCGGAGGCGGTGGCGTAGATGCCGCCGGTGCCGTGGACGCCCACGGTCTCGGCGGGGAGGGCGCGGGTCTCGTCCGCCCCGTAGTAGGTCTTGGCCAGCAGGCTCTGGTCGAAGTCCTCGCCGGGGAACCAGGTGTCCTCCAGCCCGGCGGGCTCCAGAATGGCCTGGCGCACGTAGTCGTCAAAGTCCATACCGCTGACCGCCTCCACCACCAGCTCGGCCAGGGTGAAGCCGTCGTTGCAGTAGACGCTGAACGCGCCGGGATCGGCCTTGAGGGTCTGGCTGGACAGCTCCTCCAGCAGGGTGTCGGCCGCCAGGGTGTCCGGGTCGTTGAGCAGGAAGCCGTTGGCGATGGTGGAGCCGGGCAGGCCCGACGAGTGGTTGAGGAGCATGCGCACGGTGATATCCGTATAGCGCCCGTCGGCCATGGTGAAGTCCGGCAGGTAGGCGGTCACCGGGGCGTCCAGCTCCACCTTCCCCTCGTCTACCAGCTTGAGGACGGCGGCGGCGGTGTAGGTCTTGCTCACCGAGCCAACGCCGTACAGAATGTCATCGGTGAGGGCGCGGTTCTCCGTGCGGGAATAATTTCCCGCGTGGCCGGTGAGGATGATCTCCCCATCCTGCCACAGGGCGTACTGGATGCTCTGGGCCCCGCCGGCCGTCAGGGCGGCCTGGGCGGCGGCCTGGGCGGTCTCCTCCAGCGCCGGTGCGGCCTCCGCCGCGCCGGCGGGCAGCGTGACCAGGGAGAGGGCCAGGGCCCCGGCGGTGAGCAGGGAACCGATTCGTTTCATGTCCAATTCCTCCTTTTTGCTTGGTTCCAAGAGAACCATACACCTTCCACGAAGTGGAAGGTCAAGCATCTTTTATAGGATAGCACCCTTTTCCACCGGTGTACAGTTAAAATTTCCTTAACCCTCATGCCAGGCCCAGCAGGCGGGCGGCGGAGGCCACCAGGAAGCAGACCGCCATGCCGATGCCGGTGGGGATGGCGATGGAGAGCAGGGTCCACTTGGCGCTTTTCGTCTCCTTGCCGATGGTCAGGCAGGTGGTGGAGCAGGGCCAGTGCATCAGGGAAAAGAGCATGGTGCACACCGCCGTCAGCCAGGTCCAGCCATGGTCCACCAGGAGCTGCCGCAGGGCGTCCAGGCTGTCGAACTCCAGCAGGCTCCCGGTGGAGAGGTAGGCCATGATGATGATGGGAATCACGATCTCGTTGGCCGGGAAGCCCAGCAGGAAGGCCATGAGGATCACCCCGTCCAGGCCCAGCAGGCGGGCGAAGGGGTCGAGGAAGCCGGTGCACCAGTTGAGGATGCTGTCGCCCCCCACCTGCACGTTGGCGCACAGCCAGATCAGCAGGCCTGCCGGGGCGGCCACCGCCGCCGCCCGGCCCAGGACAAAGAGGGTGCGGTCCAGTACCGAGCGCACCACCACCTGCCCGATACGGGGCCGCCGGTAGGGGGGCAGCTCCAGGGTGAAGGAGGAGGGCACGCCGCGGAGAAGGGTGCCTGACAAGAGGCGGGATACCCCGAAGGTGAGGAACACCCCCAGCAGGATCACCCCGGTGAGGAGCAGGGCGGCCAGCAATCCGCGGCCGGGGCCGCCGGATGTGCCCACAAAGAACATGGTGATGATTGCAATGAGGGTCGGGAATGGGCCACCGGGGGAAGGGCAAACACTCAGAGGCGGCAGAGGGTGAAGGCCAGGTCCGCCCCGTCCCAGTCGGCCCGCTGGAGGAGGATGCGGCACGCGGCGCGCTGCTCCTCCCGGGCCAGCTCCTCCAGCCGGGGGGCCAGGCGGGGAAACTGGGCGGAGAGGGCGTCCAGCGCCGCCTGATCGGCCGCCGCGCCGGACAGGTTGGGGCAGGAACAGGCCGCCGCGCCCCGGCGCAGCTTGGCCCGGCAGATGTAGTCGTAAGAACCGCCCTTTCGGGCCTTGGGAAGCAGCTTCTCCCCGCACCGGGCGCAGAACAGCAGGCCGGACAGCAGGGCCCGCCGGTTGTGCACCGCCGGGGCCCGGTCCGGGGTGAGCAGCTCCTGAACGGCCCTCCACGTCGCGCCGGACACCAAGGCGGGGTGCCGCCCCAGGGCGATGATCCACTTGTCCACCGGGTTGCGGGGGGAGCGCCCGCCGGTGTAGTCCCGCTTCTGGTAGGCCAGCAGGCCCCGGCGGCCGTCGCAGTCCGCCCGGGGAAAGCAGAGATCCGCCCCCAGGGCGGCGAAGTAGTCCCAGGCGTCGCGGTCCGCGGCGCAGTACACCGGGTTTTGCAGAATCTCCCGCAGGCCGGGCAGGGAGAAGGGCCGCCCGGTGCGGGCGGTGATGCCCTCCTCCGCCAAGGCGCGGGACAGGCCGCTGAGGCTCTGCCGGGCCAGAAACAGCCGGAAGATGGCCGCGGCGCGGCCCCACTCCGCGGGGTCGGGGACCAGCCGGCAGGCGGTGCGGGCGCGGCCGTCCACGATCACCTCCGCCGTCCGCTCCGCCCGGAAGCCGGTGGGGGTGGTGCCCCCCAGCCACCGCCCCGTCCGGGCCAGCAGGCACATGTTGTCCCGGACCCGCTGGGCGATGGTCTCCCGCTCCAGTTGGGCGAAGACGCTGGCAATGTACATCATGGCCTTGCCCATGGGGGTGGAGGTGTCGAACTTCTCCCGGATGCAGAGGAAGGCCACCCCCCACCCCTCCAGACGCCGGATGAGGTCGGCAAAGTCGCCCACGCTGCGGCTCACCCGGTCCAGCCGGTAGCACACCAGGGCCTCCGGCCGCGCCCGGCGGATGTCCTCCAGCATCCGGCGGAACTGGGGGCGCTGGAAATCCTTTCCTGAGAAACCCTCGTCCTCGTAGACCGCCACCTCCTCCGGCCTTACGCCGGGATAGTGGGCCGCCAGATAGCTCCGGCACAGCTCCACCTGGTTTTCGATGGACTCCCCCCGGCCGGTGAGCACCGACTTGCGGCTGTAGATGGCAAAGCGCATCCGCCACGCCCCCTTTCGCCCTATGTGTACGCGGCGGGAGTGGAAATATCCCCCTTGACAAAGGAGGTTTGTTTGGATAAACTAGTCTCGAGAAAGAGGTTTCTCTCAACAAACCAACCGTGACGAGGTGCATGCAATGGAGGAGTACAAGCTGTTCGACGCGGAGTACCGGCTGATGGAGCTGGTGTGGAACCTGGAGCCGGTGAACTCCACCGCCCTGGCCCGCCGGTGCGAGGCGGAGCTGGGGTGGAAAAAGTCCACGGTGTTCAACCTCATCCGCAAGCTGGCCGGGCGGGGGTTCCTGAAAAACGAGCACGCCACCGTCACCGCCCTGGTGAAGCGGGAGCAGGTGCGCCAGTACGAGAGCGCGGCGGTGGTGGAACGGGGCTTCGGCGGTTCCCTGCCCGCCTTCGTGGCCGCCTTCCTGCGGGAGAAGAAACTCTCTCCGCAGGAGGCCGACGAGCTGCGGCGGATGCTCGACGAAAGCGAGGGGGGCCATGACTGAGCTGTTTCTGACGGTGCTTCAGATGAGCCTGATGGCCGCCGGGGTGGTGCTCATCGCCCTGCCCCTGCGGTGGCTGTTCCGGCGGCTCCGCCTGCCCGCCCTGGCCTGCGAGCTCCTGTGGCTGGTGGCGGCCGTCCGCATGCTCCTCCCCGTGGGACTGGTCACCGGCCCCTTTTCCGTGCTGGGCTGGCTCACCCCGGCGGTACAGGAGCAGACGGAGGCCCTGGCCCGGACGGAGGAGATCGTACTCCTGCCTGCGGCGCCCGACCCCGCGCCCCCGGCGGAGCCCGCTCCCAGCTTCGCCCTCCCGGAGGCGGTTCCCGCCCCGGAGGAGGCGGCCCCGGCCGCGGAGGGGCTCTCGGTGCTGGACGTGCTGGCGTGGCTCTGGCTGGCCGGGGTGCTGGCGGTGTGGGGGTACATGGCCCTCGCCTGGCTGCGGCTGCGGCGGCGGCTGGCCACCGCCGTTTGGCGGGGCTCTGCGCAGATGGGCTGGTGGTGGGAGAGCGACCGCATCCCCACCGCCTTCGTGTTCGGGTTCTTTACCCCCCGTGTGTACGTTCCCGCCGGGGTGGAGGGGGAAACCCTGCGGTGGGTACTGCTCCACGAGCGGGCCCACATCAAGCTGGGGCACCACCGGTATAAGGCCGTGTACTTTCTCCTGGCAGGGCTGCACTGGTTCAATCCCATGCTGTGGCTGTCCTGGGTATTGCTGGGCCGGGATCTGGAGGTGGCGTGCGATGAGAAGGTGCTCGGCAGCGCCTGCGGCAGCCCGCGGGAGTACTCCGCCGCCCTGCTGGCCCTGGCCTCGCCCAACCGGGGGCCCCTGCTGCCCCCCGGCTTCGGGGAGACGGGGGTGAAAGACCGCATACGGCGGGCCCTGAAGTGGAAGCCCGCCGCCCCCTGGATGGCGGCGGTGCTGTTTGTGCTGGCGGTCGCGCTGGGGCTGCTGCTGCTCAATGACCCACCCTTCCCCGATCCCACTGTGAACGGCCAGTATCCCACCCTGCGGATACAGATGGAGCAGGATGGCCCCGGCGGCGCAGGGGGTGAGACGGTGGTCAACATGGGCGTGCCGGAAGCGGCAACCTGGCCGGAGGAGTTGCCGGAGGCAGAGCGCACCGCCTCCACGCCCAGACCGTGGGTGAGCCTCTATCTGAACAATGGGGCATTTCCCAGCCGGTGGACGATGACGGAATACCTGGTGGAGAACGGACAGGCTGTCCGGGCCCGGGAGGTAGGACTTTCCCCCTATGGGGCGGGCAATGGCTGGCTGCTCCGGCTGGAGAGCCGGGAGGATGCCCCGGGCGCGGGCATGGAGACCCGGCTGTACGTCCTCTCCTGCACCTGGCAGGAGGGAATCCGCACCCACGGGCTGGAGTACGCATTCCGCCTCAATCTGCCTTCGGTGCCCCCTGGCCCCCTCACCGAGCCGGTGGTGGTGGCGGGGGATACCCGTGTCGACCTGGACGGGGACGCCTCCGCCACGGCGGCTATGGGCTCTTTTCTGCATATCACCATCCCGGACAACGTGGTCTCCTATGCCCTGGCGGGACAGGGAGCGGACGGCGGCTCCACGGGTCAGGGGGGCGAGAGCCTGTCCAGCGGCGGGGGCGGCTCCATCGGTGTCCGCCTGGAATATTTGGGCGGTCGCGCCCCGGGCGCTTCCTCCGACCAGACCCAGCATTATACCCTGACCTACACCTGGGCCGACGGCACAACCGAGAGCCGCGCTTTCACGCTCTACGCCTATACCCCACGGCCGGAGTGGGATGACGAGGGCCTGCGCATCCGCTACCCCGGCGATACGGAGTGGACGGAGCTGGACACCTTGATCCCCGTGCCCGCCGAGTGGGCCGGACAGGACTTGGCGGGCCGGGACGAGGCGGAGAGCCTGGAGGGTCTTCTGAGCGGCACCGGCGGCATGAGCGACGGCCTCAACGGCTGGTTCGTGTTCGCCATCGGCCACGGCGTAGGGGGCGCGGATACCTACGTCTACCGCACCCGCGACGGGGGGCGCACCTGGCAGGAGACTGGGCGGCCCGACCCGGCCCGGATGATGTGGTACCCCTCCTACACCTATTTCATCGACAGCTACACTGGCTTCCTGGGTCAGAGCTATTTCAACGACGCGCCCATCTTCCGCACCACTGACGGCGGCCTCACCTGGGAGGAGATCACCCTCCCCCTGGCGGGAGAGTGGGAGCTGTCCTCCATGTGCGCCAGCGGCTCGGATGTCCTGATGCTGCTCACCGGCTACAGCTCCAACAGCCTCTCCAATGCGGTGCTATACAGCGGGGACCGGGGGGAGACCTGGGAGCGATTGGCTCTGCCAGCGGACGCCAGCGGCTGGCAGACCGACGCCGTCCGCCTGCTTGGGGAGCTGCCGGAAAACGGGATCGCCCTCTATGGCCTCAACCCGAAGGCCACCGGCCTGGACGGTCTGCTGGTGGCGTGGGACGGCGTGCTGGCCTGCTTCCCCAGCCTGAGCTATGACACCGGGCCCCAGGCCGTACCCGCCCAGCTTGCCCTGGGGGACTACGACGGGGACGGGGCCGACGAGCTGGCGGCTATGCTCTGTACGGGCACTGGCACCGGGGTGAATGTCTGGTCTCTGTACGTTTTTGAACAGGACGGCCGGGCCCTTACTCTGGGCGGGATGCTGGATGCCGACGATGTGGCCGCGGCGGAGCTGGGCCTGCCTGCTGGCCGGTATGTGGGCAGTCAGGTATATTTCGGAACAGAGGGAGACGGGCTCCGGATCTTCCTGGGCGTGACCGATGACAGGGGCCTCAATGATATCGGAGAGCTCACAGGGGCGGTACGCTACGATGGCCAGACGCTCTCCCTGAACCCGGCAGAGCTGACGTACCAGGAGATTGCCTAGCTTCACCGGCTCCCCCAGACGCAGAGACACCGGGACGCCATGCGTCCCGGTGTCTCTTACTCCCCCTTGTACTGCTTCAGCGCCTGGGCCAACTGGTCCGGGCAGGAAGTGGGCTTCCCGCCGCAGCGAATGCCGTCCAGGCGGCGGATGGCCTCGGACACCTCCATCCCTTCCACTAGGCGGGAGATGCCCTGCAGGTTACCGTCGCACCCGCCCTGGATGCGGATGGAGTGGATCACGCCCTCCTCCACCTCCAGCGTCATACGGCGGGAACAGACGCCCCGGGGCTGATAATCAATGATCATAACGGTCTCTCCTTTTTGTTGCTCGGCCCATCATAGCATACTTTGGATAGGATTGCAATTCCCATCCTCCCTGTGCTATAATGTGACCTAGTAGGCTTCTATGGAATCCCGGTGGGAGGTGAGGCGATTGGCCCCGAGCACCAAGCTGGCCTTGGCGAACGCATTGAAGAAGCTGCTGCAAAAGAAATTTTTGGATGATATCACCGTCAAAGAGCTGGTAGAGGAGTGCGAGGTCAACCGCCAGACCTTCTACTACCACTTTCAGGACATCTACGACCTGCTGCGCTGGTTTCTGGAGCATGAGACTTCAGAGGCGCTGCGGGGGGCGGATTGCTGGCAGGACGCCCTGCGGGCCGCCTTCCGCTATGTGCAGGACAACCATCTGGCCATCTATCATGTATACCGCTCCAGCGGACGGGACCACCTGGACTGCCACTTTTTCAGCCTGGCCCGTGCCATCACCGCCTCCACTTTGGCGGAGAGTGCACGGGACCTGCCCCTGCCGGAGCGGGAGCTGGATTTCCTCGCTGATTTCTACATGTACGCCATTGCCGGCATGATGATGGGCTGGCTCTCCGACGATATGAGGGAGGAGCCGGAGGAGATCGTGGGCCGGCTTGACCGCCTGCTGGAGGGCGAATTCCGCCGGGCGGCGGAGAAGTTTTCGGCCGGGGAGCCGGTGTCTTGAGTCTTGAGAGCGCGACGGGGGACCGCACGGGCGGTCTCCCTTTTTCGCGCCCCGGTGATTCCACATCCAGGGAGGGGTAATGTTCATGGATTATCATTTTCTCTTTGAAATCGCGGTCATTCTCTTGAGCACCAAGGTGCTGGGCATCCTCACCAAGCGGTTTGCCCTGCCTCAGGTAGTGGGTGCGCTGCTGGCGGGCCTGCTGTTGGGGCCGGCCATGCTGGGAGTGCTGCAAGAGACAACTCTGATGGACCAACTGGCCGAGCTGGGCGTCATCGTACTCATGTTCAACGCCGGACTGGAGACCGATCTGGGCGAGCTCAAGCGGTCGGGAAAGGCGGCCTTTGTCATCGCCTTCATCGGCGTGCTGGTCCCTCTGGCGGGAGGCTTTGCCTTGGCTGCCGCCTTTAACCGGGGACCGGATGCCTTTCTCCAGAATGTGTTTATCGGTGTGGTGCTCACCGCCACCTCGGTGAGTATCACGGTGGAAACCCTGAAGGAGATCGGACGGCTCTCCACCCGCTCGGGCAGTGCCATTCTGGGCGCGGCCATCATCGACGATGTGTTGGGCATCATCGGCCTGACCGTCATCACCAGCCTGGGCGGTGGTGGCGCCAACGTGTGGGTGGTGCTGGGGAAGATCGCCGCCTTCTTCGCCGTCAGCGTGGTGGTATGGATGGTCATGCACCGGTTCGTGGACTGGTGGTTCCGCCGGTACAGCCGGGACAAGCGCCGCTTTGTGGTACTCTCCTTCGCCTTCTGCCTGCTCTACTCCTTCTTTGCCGAGGCGGTCTTCGGCGTGGCTGATATCACCGGCGCCTATATCGCGGGCCTGATCTTCGCCAACACCTGCCGGGTGGCCTACCTCCAGGACCGCTTCGATACCCTGTCCTATTCCCTGCTGTCCCCCATCTTCTTCGCCAGCATCGGCCTGAAGGTGGTCCTGCCTGAGATGAGCACCACCATCCTGCTTTTCGCCGTGCTGCTGGTGCTCTGGGCCGTGGTGTCCAAGGTGGTGGGGTGCGGACTGGGCGCCAAGCTGTGCCGCTACTCCAACCAGGACGCCCTGCGCATCGGCGTGGGCATGATTTCCCGCGGCGAGGTGGCCCTGATCGTGGCCAACAACGGCATTGCCGCCGGACTGATGAAGGAGGAGTTCTTCGGCCCGGTGGTGCTGATGGTCATCGCCACCACCATCCTCACCCCAGTCCTGCTCAAGCTGGTCTACCGCGGCAAAGAGCACGACTACAGCGATCTGCAGGAGAGCGAGCTGGTCAACGCCTACGAGGACGCCGCCGCCTTCGACCTGGCCTCCCAGGCTCTGCTGGAGGATCACGAGAACCTGAAGCAATCCGCCAGGAAAAAATAACCGTTTAACGGCGCGGGCGCTGCCCCCGCCGCTCTTTTTTTCCACCCAGGAGCATAGCCTTGTGGAACAGGAGGCGAGGCATATGCGCAGCAATCACCCGAGACACGTTGAAATCCACCTGGCCGTCCCGGCCGAGGCCCCCCCCCCCGGCCGGGGCGGCCGACGCCGCCGCCCGGCGGGAGGCCCTGGAGGCCCTGCTGGCCGGGCGGGGCGATTTGCCCTTTCTCCGGTGGCGGGAATCGCCCGTTGCAGGGCACGAAGTTGTTGGTCAGAATGGCGATGAGCCGCTCCCGGGGGGAGTCGATGATCCGGCAGCCCACCACCCCGGCGGCATTGCAGCCAAAGCCCATGCACATGGTCAGGGCCTGCTTGCCGCAGGCCTTGGCCCGCTGAAAGGCGTGATCCAGGACAAAGGCCACCCGGGGGAGGTAGCCGAAGTCCTCCAGCAGGGTGAACAGGGGAAAGAAGATGGCCATGGGGGGCAGCATGACGCTCACCACCCAGGCCAGCACCCGGTAGACACCCAGAACCAGGGCGCCGTGGAGCCACGCCGGGGCGTTTAAGTAGGCAAACAGGTCGCTCAGCCGGTCCTGCACCCAGAACAGGCCGTCGGACAGGAGCTGGGAGGGGTAGTTGGCCCCGGTGATGGTGAGCCACAGCACCCCGGCCAGAAGGAGCAGCATCAGGGGGATGCCGGTGGCGCGGGAGGTAAGCAGCCGGTCCAGCCGCTGCTCCCGCCGCCCGGCGGCGGACCGGAGCTGGGTGACGGAGGCCGCGCCGATGGCCTCGGCGGTCTCCACCAGAGCGGACACCACCCGCTCGCACCAGGCGCCGCCACCCAGGCCCTGCCGCTCCAGATCGGCGCGGGCCCCCTCGACCGCCCCCCACAGGGCGGCGTCCGCACGGGGGTCCCACTCCAGAGCGGCGGAAAGCCGGTCCAGAAAGGCCCCGTCCCCCTCCAGCAGGCGCAGGGCCGTCCAGCGGGCGGGGAGGCGGCCCCTCAGGCGGGGCTCCAGCAGGGGCCGAAGGGAGGCCACGGCAAACTCCACCGGGGGCGGGTAGCGCACCGGAACAGGGGTGGGCGGCTCCGGGGCGGAGATCACCCCCTCTACCGCCGCCATTAGCGCCTCCAGCCCTTCCCCCCGGCCGGCGGCGGCGCCCACCACGGGCACCCCCAGACGGCGGGACAGCGCCTCCAGCTCCACCCGGACGCCCTTGCGCTCCGCCTCGTCCAGGAGGTTGACGCACACCACGGTGCGGGGCTGGAGCTCCAGGGTCTGGAGCACCAGATTCAGGTTGCGCTCCAGGCAGGTGGCGTCGCACACCACCACCGCCCCGTCCGCGCCGCCGAAGCACAGGAAGTCCCTGGCCACCTCCTCCTCGGCGGAGTGGGCCATGAGGGAGTAGGTGCCGGGGAGGTCCACCAGCACATAGCCCCGGCCGCCCCGCTCACAGCGGCCCTGGGCGCTGGTCACTGTCTTGCCCGGCCAGTTGCCGGTGTGCTGGCGCAGGCCGGTAAGGGCGTTGAACACGGTGGACTTGCCCACGTTGGGATTGCCCGCCAGGGCCACGATGCGGTCGTCGGGCCGCTCACGCCGGAGCACCAGGGCGGTGTCCGCCGCCCCGGCGCCGGTGGAGGTGCTGGTCAGTCCCATAGGGCGTCCCCCAGGTACACGCCCCCGGCGTCACGGCCCCGCAGGGCGATGACGGCGCCGCGGATCAGGTAGGCCGCCGGATCGCCGGCGGGACTCACCGCCGTACAGGTCACCCGGGTGCCGGGGATCAGGCCGATGTCCAGCAGGCGGCGGCGCATGGCGGGCTCGGCCTCAATATGGCTGACGCGGGCGCTCTGGCCCACGCGGAGGCTGTTCAAAGAAGATGGATTCATATCGCCGGTCTCCTTACATACATTAGCTTGAGGAAACTTTGTTTCCGTGCTCTATCCTATTGCCGCGGCCCCGAAAGGGTGCCGGAGGACGGGAGGCGTGTGTGCATGTCCCAGGAGGGAAAACCGGATTTTTACACCCAGAAGGGCTATCAGATGCGCAGTCAACACGCCCTTACGGGGGCGATGGAGGATTATTTGGAGATGATCTGCCGCCAGGCGGAGGCGGACGGCTGTGCGCGCATCGGCCTGCTGGCGGAGGGGCTCAACGTGCGTCCCTCCTCGGCCTCCAAGATGGTGTATCAGCTCCGCACGCTGGGGCTGGTGGCCTTTGAAAAGTACGGCCTGATCCAGCCCACGGAGAAGGGATGGTCGGTGGGGCGCTGGCTGCTCCACCGGCACGAGGTGCTCCACCGCTTTTTCTGTATGCTCAACGGCTCCACGGACGAGCTGGAGCTGGTGGAGCAGGTGGAGCACTATTTAAACGAGGGCACCGTGCGCAATTTGGAGGGCCTGCTGGAGCGGCTGGAGCATGGGGAGGGGTAGCGGCTCCATCCGGCCCCACCTGGCCGTCCTTCTGCTGCTGACCGGGGTGCTGGCGGGGCTGCTCCTCCGTACTCCGGTCCCATCCGTCCCCACGCCGCTGCCCCAGGGCGAGGTGGGGGAGCGCATCGCCGCCGCCCTTCCGGCGGAGCTGTCCCCCCTGCGCCGGGCCTTTGTGGAGAGCGGGGCCGCCCTGGTGGGGCGG
>NZ_CAXSQB010000044.1:0-30393 GCF_964239415.1 Clostridium sp. ATCC BAA-442
AGCAAAGCTCCGGGGCCTTCGGCATCCGTTCGGCACATCTGTGTGCTATACTGTCATGGAAAGGGGGGGACGGCCGTGGAGGCGCATATTCTGGTGGCGGAGGACGAGGAGCGTCTGCGCACCATCATCCGGGACTACTTTACCGCCCACGGGCTGACCTGTGCGCTGGCAAAGGACGGAGAGGAGGCCCTGGAGCGGCTGCGGGAGCGGGACTATGACGCGGTGCTGCTGGACGTGCTCATGCCCAACCTGGACGGATTTGCAGTTTGCCGGGCGGTGCGGGAGGGCAGCGGCGTGCCCATTCTGTTTCTCACTGCCCTGGGGGGAGAGAAGGATGTGCTCCGGGGGTATGCCCTGGGGGCGGACGACTATGTGACCAAGCCCTTCTCCCTGGCGGTGCTGCTGGCCAAAACCGAGGCGCTTATCCGCCGCAGCCGGGGAGGGGGCGCGGAGACACTCGCCTGCGGGGCGATCACCCTGGAGCCGGGCCGCCGGGCCTGCACGGTGGGCGGCCGTCTGGTGGCCCTCCCGCCCAGAGAGTACGAGCTGCTGCTCTGCCTGATGCGCAACAAGGGCCAGGTGCTCCGCCGGGAGCAGCTTCTGGACAAGGTGTGGGGCATCGACTTCGAGGGGGGAGACCGGGCGGTGGACGGCCGGATCAAGGTCCTCCGCGCCGCCCTCGGCCCGGCGGGAAAACAGATCAGGACGGTGTTCAAGGTAGGCTACAAGCTGGAGGAGGGAGCGCATGGATAGGAGGAGAACTGGACCTCTTCGACGGTGGATAGCGATTCCCTTGGCCGCTACATTTGTCCTGCTGTGGCTGGGCACTATGGCCCTGCTCACCCAGTGGAGGTGCCAGCGGCTGGAGGATGACGTGTATACAGCCTACCGCAACGCACGGGACGAGCTGGACGAGCAGTTGGAATACTATCAGAACAATCTGAACAACGGCCTGGGGGCGGAGGCAGCGGCGATCCTGCGGAACAACCTGAGCTCCGCTGCCTTGTACTTGAGCTACCTGGACGGTGGCATAGCTCTGGTGGTGCGGGATGGGGCGGGAGCGGTGATCCGCTCCCAACTGGCCTGGGGCTACGGCCACGAGAACGGCGTGGACGTGGGGGAGCGGTGGTATTTGGAGCTGGACAGCGGCTTGGACGACACCGGGCAGGCCGCCCTGGCGGAGTGGATGATGGCCCACCGGAAAGGTGCAGGCTACTCCCTCTATCCTCCGGACAGCGCCGCCGGTGGGGATGGCACCTATGCCCGCCTCACCGGCTGGGTGGAGGAGGGGAACACCCTGCGGGTGAAGCGCATCGAGCTGATCCACCCCGACGGCTCCACGGAGCTGGTGGTGGAGACCCAGCTGGAGGGGGAGCCCACCGACACCGTGGTGCTGCGCCACCTGGAGCTGCGCAGCGCTCTAATGCCCTCTTGGTCTTGGAGTAACAGTACAGGAGGTGAGAACGGCCCTACCGACATGTCCCGGAGGCTGGCCAACATCCGGGAGGCCCAGGCTATTCTTGACCGGGAATTGGCGGGAGAAGACCGGACTGTTCTCCGGGACGGCGGCTTCGCGGGCGGCGGATACAGCGCCGAGACCGGGGAGCTGTACTATGTGGCCGTCCAGTGCGGCGTGCTCATTCCAGCCCTGCGGGAGAATCTTCCCCTCTATGCCAGCACCCTGTTCCTGATGGTGCTGGTACTGCTGGGACTGACCCGGTACTTGTCCCGGCGGGTGACGGAGCCGGTGGAGGAACTCTCCGCCCGAGCAAAGGCGGGAGAGCCATGCCCGGAGGACGGCCCTATCCGGGAACTGAACACACTGGCCACCGCGGTCAACGCCGGCCGGGGGCGGCTGGAGGAGCAGCTCAGCCGGGAACGGGCCTTCACCCGGGCGGCGGCCCATGAGCTGAAGACCCCCCTTGCGGTGCTCCGCACCCACGCGGAGGCGCTGAGGGAGGACATTGCCCCGGCCCGGCGGGGGGAATACCTGGACGTGGTGCTGGACGAGAGCGACCGCATGGCCGCTCTGGTGGGCAGCTTGCTGGAGCTCTCCCGCATGGAGGAGGGCGGGGCGCTGCACCGGGAGGTGCTGGCGATGGACGCCCTGGTGCGGGCGGTCTTTGACCGGCTGGCCCTCCCACTGGAGCGAAAGGGGCTCCACCTGAAGCTGAATCTGGAGCCTAGACAGGTATTCGGCGACCGGGCACGGCTGGAGAGCGCGGTGGAAAACCTGGCCTCCAATGCCCTGCGGTATACGCCGGAGGGGGGCGCGGTGTCGGTGCGGCTGGAACGGGCAGGCGGCTGGCTCCGCTTGGCGGTGGACAACGACGGCCCCAGTCTCACCACCCAGGAGCTGACCCACCTGTTTGAGCCATTCTACCGGGGGGATGCGGCCCGCAGCCGCGCTACTGGGGGTACGGGGCTGGGGCTGGCCATTGTCAGGACGGCGGCGGCAGCCCACGGGGGGACCTGCTGGGCGGAGAACCGGGCGGGAGGCGTGCGGATCTGGATGGAGCTGCCGGCCTTGCAATCAGTCTAGCGGTATGATATGATATCTTCACAAATAAAATGAGAATGTGAGGGATCGCGATGGGCTTCAACCGACCCGAGGCAAAACGGCTGGCCAAGGCAGCCATGCGGAATACCGACCCCAACCCCATGCTGGTGACCCTGGTCTTTGTCCTGTTGACCACCGGAGTGAGCTATCTGGTGGGACTTGTGCTGACAAACCCGATCTATGATGCGCTCTATACGGCATATCTGTACCTGCTTGACGGGGCCTACGACCCGATGTTCATCTTCAAGAGTCTGCTGTCGCCCGGTATGGTGGCAGTGTATATGCTGGTTTCGCTGCTGCTCAATGTATACTTCTGGGTGATGAACTTCGGCTATGCATCCTACGCCCTGCGGATGGCGCGGGGGGAGCAGCCGGGCTACCGGCGGCTGTTTGACGGCTTTGCAGCCCTGGGCCGGGCTATTCTGGTCAGTCTGCTGACCTCCATTTTCCTCAGCCTGTGGGGCCTGCTGTTCATGGTGCCCTATATGGTGGTGATGATCCTTGCCGCCCTGCTGGGGAGCATGGGGCTGATGATGCTGGCCATCCTTCTGCTCATCGGCGGTATGGTGATGATGGTCATTTTCAGTTACCGCTACCGCCTGGCCACCTATTTTCTGCTGGATCACCCCGAGATGGGCGCATTGGAATCCATCACTCAGAGCAAGCAGGCGATGAAGGGGTGGAAGGGGGAGCTGTTCATTTTAGACTGGTCCTTTTTCGGCTGGCTCCTCCTGGTGGCGTTGGTGGAGCTGGTGGGGATCGGCCTGGGCACGCTGTTCAGCCCCGCTCTGGGCACATTGCTGGGTACGGTGGCTGCGGGGGCGTTCAGCCTGTGGCTCAACCCCTACATGAACGGCACGGAGGCCAACTTCTACGACTGGGTGACCCATGGCTCCCTCTCCTACCGGGAGAACAACGGCCCAGGCGGCTACCAGAGCCCCTACGGCAACAACACTCCGGAACTATAATCAAAAGCTCCCTCGGGGTTTGACCCCGAGGGAGCTTTTGGTTATTCCAGAACGGCGCCCCGGGCGGCGGAGGTGACCAGTTTTGCATACCGGGCCAGATAGCCGGTCTTGATCTTGGGTTCGGGACAGATCCACTTGGCACGCCGGGCGGCCAGGGTGGCCTCGTCCACCTGGAGCTCGATTTTGCAGGCGGGGATGTCGATGGAAATGATGTCCCCCTCCTCCACCAGGCCGATGGGGCCGCCCTGGGCGGCCTCGGGGCAGACGTGGCCGATGGAGGCCCCGCGGGTGGCGCCGGAGAAGCGGCCGTCGGTGATGAGGGCCACCGACTCGCCTAGCCCCATGCCGCAGATGGCGGAGGTGGGGTTGAGCATCTCACGCATACCCGGGCCGCCCTTGGGGCCCTCGTAGCGGATCACCACCACGTCGCCGGGGACGATCTTCCCGGCGTAGATGGCCTCGATGGCCTCCTCCTCGGAGTTGAAGACCCGGGCGGGGCCGGTGTGGAGCATCATCTCAGGGGCCACGGCGGAGCGCTTCACCACGCAGCCCTCGGGGGCCAGGTTGCCCTTGAGCACGGCGATGCCGCCGTCGGCGGAGTAGGGGTTCTCGATGGGGCGGATCAGCTCAGGGTTGCGGTTGACCACGCCCTCCAGGTTCTCGGCCAGGGTCTTTCCGGTGCAGGTGAGCACGCTGGTGTCCAGCAGGCCCTTCTTCGTCAGCTCCTTCATGACGGCGTACACGCCGCCCGCGCCCTCCAGATCCTCCATATAGGTATCCCCGGCGGGGGCAAGATGGCACAGGTTGGGGGTTTTGGAGGAGATCTCGTTGGACAGATCCAGATCCAGCTCGATGCCGCACTCGTGGGCGATGGCGGGCAGGTGGAGCATGGTGTTTGTGGAGCAGCCCAGGGCCATGTCCACCGTCTCGGCGTTGTGGAAGGCGGCGGGGGTCATGATGTCCCGGGGGCGGATGTTTTTTGCCACCAGCTCCATGATCTGCATACCGGCATGCTTGGCCAGGCGCAGCCGGGCCGACCACACGGCAGGGATGGTGCCGTTGCCCCGCAGGCCCATACCGATGGCCTCGGTGAGACAGTTCATGGAGTTGGCGGTATACATGCCGGAGCAAGAGCCGCAGGTGGGGCAGGCGTTGTTTTCATAGTCCTCCACGCCCGCCTCGTCCAGCTTGCCCGCCTTATAGGCCCCGACCGCCTCAAACATGTGGGACAGGCAGGAGCGGCGTCCGTCCTCCAGCCGCCCGGCCAGCATCGGGCCGCCGGAGCAGAAGATGGTGGGGACGTTCACCCGGGCGGCGGCCATGAGCAAGCCGGGCACGTTCTTGTCGCAGTTGGGGATCATCACCAGCCCGTCGAACTGGTGGGCGATGGCCATGGCCTCGGTGGAGTCGGCAATGAGATCCCGGGTGACCAGGGAGTACTTCATGCCGATGTGGCCCATGGCGATGCCGTCGCACACGGCGATGGCGGGGAACTCCACCGGCGTGCCGCCGGCGGCGCGGACGCCCGCCTTGACGGCCTCGGCGATCTTGTCCAGGTTCATGTGGCCGGGGACGATCTCGTTGTAGGAGCACACCACGCCGATGAGGGGGCGCTCCAGCTCCTCCTTGGTGTAGCCCAGGGCGTAGAACAGGGAGCGGTTGGGGGCGCGCTCCACGCCCTTCGTCACGTTGTCGCTGCGCATAAGTAAAATCTCCTTCGCAATTTTACGCGGTAAAGTATAGTGGTATTATAGCACAAGGGCCGGGCGGTGACAACGCGGAATTTGAGCGGCCCCCTGCTACAAAAGAGCAGCCCCGTCCGCAGGGCGGACAGGGCTGCTTTTTGGATGTATGGAAGGACTTAGTGAGGGATGCGCTGGCACTTCTTGGGGGTCACGCAGGTACCCTCGGCCACGGCCACCACGATGGGCTCAGCCAGGAAATCGGCGGCGGAGTCGCTGATGTCAGGGCGGGGCACGGCCACCTTGCGGGCCTCAAACTTCATCTTGCGGGAGGTGTTGCCGATGTGGGTGATCTCACCGTAGGCCTCGATGAAGTCGCCGGCGTAGACCGGGGCCTTAAACTCAATGTTGTTGTAGGCACAGAACAGGCCCTCGTCGCCGTCACACTGGATCAGCAACTCGGTGGCCACATCGCCGAACAGGTGCACCATATGCGCGCCGTCCACCAGGTTGCCGCCATAGTGTGCGTCCTTCGCGGACATGCGCAGACGGATCAGCGAGGTATACTTCTTCTCTTCCATGTCAATTCCACTCCTAAATGTATTTTGTGAAAGAAGACGAAAAATGGAACCGGAATTCCCTACCTATTGTACGTCCGATCGAGGAGCTTGTCAACAGCGGGTTTCCCGAATGGAGGCTCACTCCAGGCGGAGATGGGCCCGCCGCAGGGCCGCCCGGATGGCCAGACACAGGGGCGGTGCGGCGGCGATGGCCGCCGCCGCGTTGAAGAGGGAGGCGGGGATTTTCAGGGGGAGCAGCAGGGCCGCTGCGGCAAAGGGCAGGCCGCCCACCAGCATGTTGTCATAGAACAGGGACTTGGAGAAGTAGAGCAGGTAATAGGTCAGGCAGCCAACCAGTGAGGAGGCCAGACAGCGGCGGTAGGAGGCCGTCTCTCGCTGTTCCGGAGTGCGGAACACCAGCCCAGCCGCCAAGCCCATCGCGCCCTTGGTGAGAAAGGTGAGCCAGCACTCTGGGGCAAAGATAGGGTTGGTCAGGTCGTAGAGGGCGGAGCCCAGGCCGGAAGCCAGGCCGCCCAAGGGCCCCAGGAGCATACCAGACAGTACGCAGGCAATGTTGGCCAGGGTGAAGGAGGTCTCCCCGGTGGGCAGGGGGATGATGATGCGGGGAAAATTGACGGCGAAGACCACGGCGGTCATCATGGCCAGCACAGCCAGCCGATGGGGGTTCATGGCGTTCTTTTTCATGGCGAACACTTCCAATCCTCTTGGTGTGTCCCCATTATAGCGGGAAACTGACATTGTTTCAAACATCAGATTTGAAAAAAAGAATAAGATCAGAGGGGGCGAAAAAGGGGGGGCCCCCCCCCCCCCCCCCCTCGTGATCAATAGCGGCCGAAGTCGCCGGAACGGCCCTCGGTGACATCGGAGCCGAACTCGTAGTCCTTGCCCGGCAGGATAGCGTTGAGGGCGATACCCGCGATGGCGGCGATGGCCAGATTAGTCAGGGTCACATGGGCCCCGCCCACCGGAAAGGTAATTCCGCCGGAGAAGCCCAAGCCGCACACCAGGATGACAGCGGCGATGATCAGGTTGCGGGAGTTGGTGAAGTCCACCCGATTTTCCACCACGTTGCGCACGCCGATGGCGGAGATCATGCCGTACAGGATGAAGGACACGCCGCCGATGATGGCGGTGGGGATGGAGTTGACCAGGGCGGCGAAGGCAGGGGAGAAGGAAAGCACCACCGCGTACACCGCGGCCAGGCGCACCACCTTGGGATCGTATACACGGGAGAGGACCAGCACGCCGGTGTTCTCACCGTAAGTGGTGTTGGCCGGGCCGCCGAACAGGCCGGCCAGGGAGGTGGCGATGCCGTCCCCGATGAGGGTGCGGTGGAGACCGGGGCGCTCCAGGAAGTTCTCGCCCACGGTTGCGGAGATGGCGGACATGTCGCCGATGTGCTCCATCATGGCAGCCACGGCAATGGGGGCCATGACCAGAATGGAGGTCACATCAAACCTGGCGATCGAGCCGGTGAAGTCGGTGAAGAAGGGTTGCAGGCCGATAGGAGCGGCAGCCGTCACGGCGGAAAAGTCCATCAGGGGGATCACCGAGCCGGAGGCGTCCACTGCTGTGGCCCCCAGGGCATTGGCGGCCACAGCCACCAGATAGGGGATCACCACGCCCAGAAGGATGGGGATGATCTTAACCATATCCTTCCCCCAGATGTTGGCTGCGACGATGACCGCGATGGACAGGAGGGCCAGCCACCAGCAGGAGGAGGCGTTGCTTACCGCGTTAGGGGCCAGGTTGAGGCCGATGAGGATGATGATGGGCCCGGTGACCACAGGAGGCAGGAAGCGCATGACCTTCTTTACGCCGACCAGTTTGATGACGGCGGCCAGAATCACATAGAGCAGGCCGGCCACTACAATGCCGCCGCAGGCGTACTGGAGCTTGACGGAGGGCTCCATTGTGGCATAGGCGCCGGAATCCAGGGCGGCCACGGCGGAGAAGCCGCCCAGATAGGCGAAAGAGGAGCCCAAAAAGGCGGGTACCTTCAGGCGGGTGCAAATATGGAAGAAGAGGGTGCCGATGCCGGCGAAAAACAGAGTGGTCTGGATGGACAGGGGCAGGCCGTAGCCCTGGACCAGAATGGGGACCAGGACGGTGGCGCCGAACATGGCGAACAGGTGCTGGAGGCCCAGCACCAGCATCTTGGGCAGGCCAAGCGTCCGGGCGTCATAGATGGGCTCGCTTCCGGGGGTGGATTTGTGACTCATACGTGTCTCCTCTCTCGTTTGGGCATTGGGCAGAAAAAAAGCAATTGCTTTTTCAACGAAAAAGCAATTGCTTTAGAGAAATGGAATGGAGATACCCAGGTGAAGCCAAAGAAACATCCGGTACTCCATGTTCCATTCCTCCTGCCGCCGCCAAATTTCACTCTATGATATCAGAAATCCGGTCGCTTGGCAAGAAAAAGTTTTTCCTCCGCCCGGCCGGGTGGAGGAAAAACCGGGCGAGTACGTCCCCGGTACGGCGGGGGCGTTTCTTACAGCATCCGCTTGAGGTACCGGCCGGTATAGGAGGCTTCGCAGGCGGCCACCTCCTCTGGAGTACCCGTCACGACGATGTTGCCGCCGCCGTCGCCAATCCCCACGCGGCAGGCCGCGCGGGGGCCCCGGATTGATTTTATCTGCTCGGGCGGAGTGAATCCGCCCGGCATCAAGGTTTTGCCAGAGGCAAAACGCTTGGTGGGCAGCGCCGGCGGCCGCTTTTTACAGCATCCGCTTGAGATACTGCCCGGTGTAGGAGGCGGCACACTGTGCCACCTCCTCGGGGGTGCCGGTGACGACGATATTGCCGCCGCCGTCGCCGCCCTCGGGGCCGAGGTCGATGATGTGGTCGGCGGTCTTGATCACATCCAGGTTGTGCTCGATGACCACCACCGTGTTGCCCACGTCCACCAGCTTCTGGAGCACCTCAATGAGCTTGTGCACGTCGGCGGTGTGCAGGCCGGTGGTGGGCTCGTCCAGGATATAGATGGTCTTGCCGGTGGAGCGCTTGGCCAGCTCGGTGGCCAGCTTGACCCGCTGGGCCTCGCCGCCGGACAGGGTGGTGGAGGGCTGCCCCAGCTTGACGTAGCTCAGGCCCACCTCGTAGAGGGTTTGGAGCTTGTTGTACAGCCGGGGGAGGTTCTCAAAGAAGGGGAGGGCCTCCTCCACCGTCATCTCCAGCACCTCATAGATGTTCTTGCCCTTGTAGCGCACCTCCAGGGTCTCCCGGTTGTACCGCTTGCCCTTGCACACCTCGCAGGGCACGTAGATGTCGGGGAGGAAGTGCATCTCAATTTTCAGCAGGCCGTCGCCCTGGCAGGCCTCGCAGCGCCCGCCCCGGACATTGAAGGAGAAGCGGCCCGGGCCGTAGCCCCTGGCCTTGGCGTCGGAGGTGGAGGCGAACAGATCACGGATGTCGTTGAACAGGCCGGTATAGGTGGCCGGGTTGGAGCGGGGGGTGCGGCCGATGGGGGACTGGTCAATGTCGATGACTTTATCCAGGAACTCCTCCCCCTCGATGCCCGCGTGCTTTCCAGGCCGGGTCTTGGCCCGGTTCAGGTCGGCGGCCAGCCGCTTGAACAGGATCTCGTTGACCAGGGAGGACTTGCCGGAACCGGACACGCCGGTGACGCAGGTGAAGGTGCCCAGGGGGATGGACACGTCCACGCCCCGCAGGTTGTTCTCCGCCGCGCCCCGGATGGTGAGGAAGTTCCCGCTGCCCTTGCGGCGCTCGGTGGGGACGGGGATCCTTTTGCGGCCGGACAGGTAGTCGCCGGTGATGGAGCCGGGGGTGTTCATGACCTCTTCGGCGGTGCCGGCGGCCACCACCTCTCCGCCGTGAACGCCGGCGCCGGGGCCGATGTCCACGATATAGTCGGCCGCCCGCATGGTGTCCTCGTCGTGCTCTACCACCAGCAGGGTGTTGCCCAGGTCGCGCAGGTGCTTCATGGTGTCCAGCAGCATGTCGTTGTCCCGCTGGTGCAGACCGATGGACGGCTCATCCAGAATATAGAGCACCCCCATGAGGGAGGAGCCGATCTGGGTGGCCAGGCGGATGCGCTGGCTCTCGCCGCCGGACAGGGTGGCGGCGGCCCGGCTCAGAGTGAGGTACTGGAGCCCCACACTCTGGAGGAAGCCAAGACGGTTCTTGATCTCCTTGAGGATGCGGTCGGCGATGAGGTGCTTCTGGGGGGTGAGCTCCAGGCCGTCCACGAAGGCCAGGGCGTCGTTCACCGACTTGCGGCAGAAGGCGTCGATGCTGATACCCCCCACCGTGACGGCCAGGGCCTCCTTCCGCAGGCGCTTGCCGCCGCAGTCGGGGCAGGGCCGCTCAGCCATGCACTCCTCCAGATCCCGGCGCATGGCGTCGCTCTGGGTCTCCCGGTAGCGGCGCTCCAGGTTGTTGACCACGCCCTCGAAGGCCTGCATCAGGGTGCCCTTGCCGTTCTCCCGGTCATAGGTCAGCTTGAGCTTCTCCCCCTTGGTGCCGTAGAGGATCACGTCCATGACCTCCTCCGGCAGTTCCTCCACCGGGGTGGTGAGTTTGAAGCCGTATTTCTTGGAGAGGGCCTCAAAGTACATGCGGGAGATGGAGTCACCCTTGATGTTGTTCCAGCCGGAGGCGGTGATGGCGCCCTCCAGGATGGAGAGCTTCCTGTTGGGGATGATGAGGTCGGGATCCACCTTGAGCTGGGCGCCCAGGCCGGTGCAGGTGGGACAGGCGCCGTAGGGGTTGTTGAAGGAGAACATGCGGGGGGAGAGCTCCTCGATGGAGATGCCGCAGTCTTCGCAGGCGTAGTTCTGGGAAAAGAGGATGTCCCGGTCTTCGTCCACAATGTTGATGACCACCAGGCCGCCGGCCAGGGCGGCGGCGGTCTCCACGCTGTCGGTGAGGCGGCGGTGAATGTCCTCCTTGATGACCAGCCGGTCCACCACAATCTCGATGTTGTGCTTCTTGTTCTTGTCCAGGGGGATCTCCTCGGTGAGATCGTAGAGCGAGCCGTCGGCCCGGCAGCGGACATAGCCCGACTTGCGGGCGTCCTCCAGCAGCTTCTGGTGGGTGCCCTTCTTGCCCCGCACCACCGGGGCCATGATCTGGATGCGGGTGGCCTCGGGCAGGGCCATCACCTGGTCGATGATCTGGTCGATGGTCTGCTGCTGGATCTCCTTGCCGCACTTGGGGCAGTGGGGGGTGCCCACCCGCGCCCACAGCAGGCGGAGGTAGTCGTAGATCTCCGTCACCGTGCCCACGGTGGAGCGGGGGTTCTTGGAGGTGGTCTTCTGGTCGATGGAGATGGCGGGGGACAGGCCGTCGATGTAGTCCACGTCCGGCTTCTCCATCTGGCCCAGGAACATGCGGGCGTAGGAGGAGAGGGACTCCACATAGCGGCGCTGGCCCTCGGCGTAGATGGTGTCAAAGGCCAGGGAGGACTTGCCCGAGCCGGACAGGCCGGTGAGCACCACCAGCTTGTCCCGGGGAATGTCCACGTCGATGTTTTTCAGGTTGTTCTCCCGCGCGCCTTTGACGAAAATATGGTCGAGCATACGTGTGGTTCTCCTTTGTTCAGGGGTTTACAGGGGCTGTTCGCCGGGCCGGGGCGGCCGGGCATGGCGGACGAGATCCTCCCGCACGGCCCCCCATTTCCGGTAGTTTTCCCGGCCCTGCCGCAGGGTCATTCCCCGGTTTTCATCGCTGGGGGCGTCCTCGTCCGGGGCGAACACGTCGTTCTCCCAGAAGCACACCGGGCAGATGTAGGCAATGGCCTTCTCTTTGGGGACAGGAAAGGTGAGGCACCCGCAGCAGGGGCAGGGGTAGCTCCCTGCCGGCCCCTCCGGCTCCGGCTCAAGCGGCTCCGGAGTGCAGGACGGGCCGTCGGACGGGGAGGGCACAGAGCAGGCGTTGGTGGCCTGGGGCAGATAGAAGAATTTTTCTGTTTTGTCCATAGAACGGCATCCTCCGGGTCAGGGGGCGAACACGGGACGAAATACATACGCCCACAGGGCCCACAGCAGAAGGGCGGAGCCCAGCCCCCCGGCGGATACGCGCACCCACCTGGGCGGTCTGGGACAGACGGCCAGGGCGATAAGGGCGAAGGCCGCAAGCCCCAGCAGAAAAGGGGCGTACATGACCAGCAATGTGTCCCAGCCCATATCCCACCGGCCCATGTTCAGTACCCGAACACCTTGGCCACGCCCTCCAGCATGTCGCGGATGGGCAGGCCGTAGGGGCAGCGCTTCTCGCAGGCGCCGCACATGACGCAGGAGCCGGCGTGGTAGGGCATAGCCTTGTAACGCTGCTCGGCCCAGCCGGCCAGGCCGTACTTGCGGGCGTAGTTGGCCATCAGAAAGTTGGAGGGGATGTCAATGCCGTTGGGGCAGGGGGCGCAGTAGCCGCACCGGCGGCAGAACTGGGTGCCCAGCTCCTTCCGCACGGCGTCGCACCGGGCCAGCTCTTCCGCCGTCAGGGGGGCGGCAAGGTCCACAGAGGCGTTGCGGTCCACTTCCTCAGGGGAGCCCATGCCGGGAATCATAATGTCGATGACCCCGGAGGCGGCGATGTACCGCAGGGCCAGCTCCCAGTCGTCCAGGTTGCCGCCGGCCAGGGGCTTCATGGCGATGGTGCCGATGCCCTTCTCCCGGGCCAGGGCCAGCACGTCCCGCCCCTGATCCTCCACAATATTATAGGGGAACATAACGGTTTCAATGCGGTCGGCGTAGTCCTCCACCAAAATTTTAAGCGCATCAGCGCTGTGGGCGGTGACGCCGATGTGGCCGATCTTCCCGGCCTCCCTGGCCGCCGTCAGGGCCTCGTAGGCGCCGCCGGGGCCGAATACCTTCTCAATGTCCTTCTCCGGCAGGTTGTGGAGCTGATACAGGTCGATGTAGCCGGTGCGCAGGTTGCGCAGGCTGGTCTCCACGTCGGCGGCCATGGAGGCGGCGTCCCGGCTCATGCTCTTGGTTGCCAGGATAAACTTGTCCCGGCGGCCCTCCAGGGCGGCGCCCAGATACTCCTCGGAGACGGTATAGCCCCGGGCGGTGTCGATGTAGTTGATGCCGTACTCCTCCAGCTTATCTACCACAGCCTTGGTGTTGGCCCCGTCGGCCCGCTGGATGGGGATACCGCCAAAGGAGACTACAGCGGCCTTCAGGCCGGTCTTGCCCAGTGTCACATAGTTCATAATCCATACCTC
Organism: Clostridium sp. ATCC BAA-442; assembly: GCF_964239415.1. Classification (NCBI taxonomy): domain Bacteria; kingdom Bacillati; phylum Bacillota; class Clostridia; order Eubacteriales; family Clostridiaceae; genus Clostridium; species Clostridium sp. ATCC BAA-442. The sequence goes on from NZ_CAXSQB010000044.1 coordinate 12,978, forward strand.
TTATTCCATGCCCGGCTCACGCCGGACGTATTTGGGAAGTCTTTCCGCCGCCGGACGGGGGAACAGGCCGCCGGCCGGCCGGTCAAGTCATACATAATAGCAGTCCTCGCGCCATTTCCGGGGATTGGCATCAATGTAGTTCCAGATGCGCCGGTAGTCCGCCTCGCCGCGGATGACGTGGTCGTGAAAGGATTTCTGCCAGAGGGGAATGCCCGCCCGCCTGGCGGCGGCCCGTTTCATAGAGCCGATCACGGTGGAGAGCGGCTTTGTAGGGGCGGATATTATCCGCCCGTCCGGCTCCGCAAGCGCCAGAATCAGGTGAATATGATTGGGCATGACGACGAATTTATCCAGCGCAACATTGGGGTAGTGCGCCGGGATGGCGCGGATGGCCTCATCTACCACGCGGCCAATGGAGGAAAGCGGAACGCCCTGCGGCGGGCGGATGATATCCGCCCCTACGGACGGCTGCCAGAAAAGCGGCTGTTTGTCTTTTGTGCAGAGGGTGATGAAATAATAGCCCGCCTGGCTGTAATCATAGTTTGGCAGCCGGTTCGGCTTCCGCCTGGGCAGCGCCATGCCCCTCACCCATGTCCCCGCAGCTCGATGATGCGGTCGCGGAGGACGGCGGCGTACTCGAATTCCAGACGCTTGGACGCCTCCCGCATCTCCTTCTCCAGCTTGGCGATGGCAGTCTCCCGCTCCTTTTTGGAGAGGGCCTTCTGAGAGTGGGGCAGCTCGCCCTTGTCGCCGGACAGGTCGATCACGTCGCGGACGGACTTGATGACCGTCTTGGGCACGATGCCGTGCTCCCGGTTGAAGGCGTCCTGCTTGGCCCGGCGGCGCTCGGTCTCGTCGATGGCCCGGCGCATGGAGGGGGTGATGGAGTCGGCGTACATGACCACCAGGCCGTCGGCGTTGCGGGCGGCCCGGCCGATGGTCTGGATAAGGGAGGTCTCCGACCGGAGGAAGCCCTCCTTGTCGGCGTCCAGGATGGCCACCAGGGACACCTCCGGCAGATCCAGGCCCTCGCGGAGCAGGTTGATGCCCACCAGCACGTCGAAGGTGCCCAGGCGCAGGTCGCGGATGATCTCCATGCGCTCGATGGTGTCGATGTCGTGGTGCATGTAGCGCACCTTGATGCCGGCGTTGGTCAGATAGGCGGTGAGATCCTCCGCCATCTTCTTGGTGAGGGTGGTGACCAGCACCCGCTCCGAGCGGGCGGTGCGGGTGTTGATCTCGCCGATGAGGTCGTCGATCTGCCCCTCCACGGGCCGCACCTCGATTTTGGGGTCCAGGAGGCCGGTGGGGCGGATCACCTGCTCCACGATCTGGCCCGACCGCTCCCGTTCATAGTCGCCGGGGGTGGCGGAGACGTACACCACCTGGTTGAGCCGCTTCTGAAATTCGTCAAACTTCAGCGGCCGGTTGTCGAAGGCGCAGGGCAGGCGGAAGCCGTAGTCCACCAGAGAGGTCTTGCGGGCCTTGTCGCCGTTGTACATGGCCCGCACCTGGGGAAGGGTGACGTGGCTCTCGTCGATGAAAAGGACGAAATCCTTGGGGAAGTAGTCCAGCAGGGTGTGGGGGGGCGAGCCGGGGGCGCGGCCCTCAATGACCCGGCTGTAGTTCTCAATGCCGGTGCAGTAACCCAGCTCCTGCATCATCTCTACGTCGTACATGGTACGCTGCTTGATGCGCTGGGCCTCAATAAGCTGGTTGTTGGCCTGGAAGAAGGCTACCCGCTCCTCCAGCTCCTTGTAAATCTCCTGGACGGCGGCGTCCATCTTCTCCTTGGGGGTGACATAGTGGGTGGCGGGCCAGATGGGGATGGTCTCCAGCCGCCGGATGACCGCACCGGTGACCACGTTGATCTCGCTGATACGGTCGATCTCGTCGCCGAAGAACTCCACCCGGATGGCGGAGTCCTTCCAGTAGGCGGGGAAGATCTCCACCGTGTCCCCCCGCACCCGGAACATGTTGCGCTCAAAAGCGATATCGTTGCGCTCATAGCGGATGGACACCAGCTTTTTCAGCAGCTCCTCCCGCTCCATCTGGGTTCCCACCCGCAGGGAGACCATCATCTTGGCGAAGTCCTCCGGCTCGCCCAGGCCGTAGATGCAGGATACCGAGGACACCACGATCACGTCCCGCCGCTCCATCAGGGAGGCGGTGGCCGCCAGCCGCAGCCGGTCGATCTCCTCGTTCACCGCCGAGTCCTTCTCAATGAAGGTGTCGGTGTGGGGAATATAGGCCTCGGGCTGGTAGTAGTCGTAGTAGGACACAAAATACTCTACCGCGTTGTTGGGGAAAAATTCCTTAAACTCGGCGCAGAGCTGGGCAGCCAGGGTCTTGTTGTGGGCCAGCACCAGGGTGGGCCGCTGCACCGCCTCGATGACCTTGGCCATAGTGAAGGTCTTGCCCGAACCGGTGACGCCAAGAAGGGTCTGCTCATCCAGACCGTTCTCAATGCCCGCCGCCAGGGCGGCGATGGCCTCCGGCTGGTCGCCGGCGGGCTGATATTCGCTGACAACTTGAAATTTCGACATAGCGCTGTCTCACCTCACAGGTCGGGAAATCGGAACGGCGGCCAGCCGCGCGCAGAAGCGCGCCGCCGCCCTACGGCGTCCAAGCGTTTTGCGAAGCAAAACCTTGTCCAGACGGAATTCAGTTCCGTCTGGAGGGATAGAAAAACAGGGCTCCCGGCGGATTCATCCGCCGGGATACGCCGGCGGGCTGATATTCGCTGGCTACTTGGAATTTGGGCATACCGTCACCTCACAGGGTAATTATAGCAAAACAAATGTTCGATTTCAACCGAGAATTTTAGAACCTGCCTTTTTACGGCTGGTAAAAGCCGCTGTCCCGGAGAGACACCATGTCGTCGTCCACAAAGATCAGGTGGTCTACCAGCTCAACGCCAAGTTTGGCCAGAAAAGGGGCCAGGCTGCGGGTGGTGGCGATGTCATCCTCCGAGGGAAAGGCGATGCCGGAGACGTGGTTGTGGGCCAGCACCACAGCAGCGGCGTTGAGGGCGAGGGCGGCCTCGGTGATGAGACGGGTGGTAATAGCCACGGCGTTGACGTTCCCCTCACCCAGCCGTCGGATGCCCAGCACCTTGTGCTTGCCGTCCATGCACAGCAGGCAGAGCAGCTCGTTCCGGGCCCCGAAGAAATAGGGCCGCAGGAGCTGGTAGTAGTCCCGGCTGTTCCGGGCGATGTCGTCTACCCGGGTGCGGGCAGTGAGGTAGCGACCGGACAGCTCTTTCACTGTCTTGAGCAGCACCGCCCCATGCTTCCCCATGCCCTTGACCTTGCACAGCTCCTCCGGCGGGGCGTCCAACACCCCGGCCAGGGAGCCGAAACGGTCGATCAGTTCGTGGGCCAGGGGATTGGTGTCGCTGCGGGGATTGGCGTAGAAGAACAGCAGCTCCAGCAGCTTGTGGTCCGGGAAGGAGTCCGGCCGGGCCAGAAATTCGGTTTTCAGACGCTGGCGGTGTCCGTCGTGGGGGCCCATGGCTGAAGATCTCCTTTCCTGTGGATTCAAGCAGGCGGATGAGGGCATCCGCCTCCCTCCTGTCCTCGGAGCCACGTCTCTTACCGGGCGCCGTACTGCTCCAGATAGGCCGCCATCCTGCCCTTCATCTCGTCGTCAATATACACCCTGCCGTCGAGCTCCCGGTTGTGGAGAAAGGCGATGATCTCCCGGACGGTGACGATGGGGTAGACGGCGATGCCGTAGTCCTCCCGCAGCTCGTCCAGGGTGGAGCAGGCCCGGGTGCCCCGCTCCATCCGGTCCACGGAGACGATAAGGGCGCGCATCTTTACGTCGGCCACATGCTGGAACAGCTCGATGGACTCCCGTACGGCGGTGCCGGCGGTGACCACGTCCTCTACGATCACCACCCGGTCGCCGTCCTGGGGCTTGCAGCCCACCATGACGCCGCCCTCGCCGTGGTCCTTGGCCTCCTTGCGGTTGAAGCAGTAGGGGAGATCCCGCCCATAATTGCGGTACAGGGAGGCGGCGGCGGAGACGGCCAGGGGGATGCCCTTGTAGGCGGGGCCGAAGAGGCAGTCCACCCCGTCGGGGAGGTTCTGCTGGATGCAGGCGGCGTAGTAGTCGCCCAGCTTGGCGGCCTGGGCGCCGGTCTTGTAGTTGCCGGTATTGATGAAGTAGGGAGTCCTGCGGCCGGACTTGGTGGTAAAGTCTCCGAAGGTGAGTACGCCGGCGCGCACCATAAAGGTGATGAATTCTTCCTGATAGGTCATGTTCCCAAACCTCGCTTCTCCAAAAATAGTCGAATTATTATACCACTATTCAGGGGCGCGGACAAGGCCGTGTCTGCGGAAAGAAATTTGGAATTTCACTCTTTTTTAATGTTATTTTACCCGGGCGTATGGTACAATACCAAAGACTTCACAGATGAGGTGTTGCAGTTGGAACTCTTTGAATGGATGACCTCCACCACCTGGGGCGAGAGCCTGCTTACCCTGCTGGTGTCCATGGTGCCGGTGATCGAGCTGCGGGGCGGAGTCCCCTTCGGCACCGCCTTGGGGCTGGCCCCCCTCCACGCACTGGTGGTATGCATCATCGGCAATATGCTCCCCATCCCCTTTATTATCGTATATATCCGCCGGATCTTTCACTGGATGCGCCGCAGATCCCCCAGGCTCAACGCTCTGGTGGACAAGCTGGAGAAGAAGGCCCACCTGAAGGGGCAAAAGGTAACGAAGTACAAATACATCGGCCTGTGGCTCTTTGTGGCCATCCCCCTGCCCGGCACGGGGGCGTGGACGGGGGCGCTGATCGCGGCCCTGCTGGATATGCCCCTGCGCAAGTCCATTCCCTCCATCTTCCTGGGGGTGGTCACCGCGGGGCTGATTATGACCTTTGTCACGGGGGGCGTGGTGGCGATTTTCGCCTCCTGAGCGCCTTTTTCTCAGCTCCGGCATAGAATGGCCCGGAGGTGAGCGAAAATGAACGCGATTTGGCAAGTGCTCCTGGCCCTGCTGGCGGCGGTGGGCCTGCTGGCCCTGGGCTGGCTGACCTTCGGCCGCCTGCTGACCCCGGTGGGGGGCGGCGGGGGCGGTCCGGTGTACGCGGTGGTGCCCGCGTCTGGGGACGGGGCCCACCTGGAACAGGACGTGAAGGGTCTGCTCTGGCTGCGGGGCGGCGAGCTGGCCCGCTTCACCATCGTCATCGCCGACGGCGGGCTGGACGGTACGGGGCGGGCGGGGGCCGCGGCCCTGCTGGCCCGCGGCCAGGGGATCGTCCTCTGCCCGGCGGAGCGGCTGGGGGAGTACATCAAGGCATGAAAAGGGTCCGCCGGCCGGCGGACTTTTTTCTGCGCGCAGGGGCCGGGCGGCGCATTTCCGGCGCGGCAAAGCGGACGAAACTGCGTTTGCCGGTCGACAAATCGGGGCACAGATGATATGATATCCCGTGAGAAAAGGGAGGGAGCAGCATCCATGCAGGAGGCGGAACTGACTTACATCGAGGGCACCGTGGATGCCGTCATCTATCAGAACCGGGAGAACGGCTACACGGTGCTCCGCCTGGACGCGGGGGAGGGGCGGGGGCTCACCGTTGTGGGGTGCCTGCCCGGCGTGGCGCCGGGTGAGAGCATCTCAGTCCAGGGGACATGGATGCACCACGCCTCCTACGGGGAGCAGTTCAAGGCCGAGGCGGTGGAGCGGCGGATGCCCGCAGGCACCAAGGCCATCTTTGACTACCTGGCCTCCGGCGCGGTGCGGGGCATCGGCGCCGCCACCGCCCGGCGGATGGTGGAGGAGTTCGGGGAGGAGGCCCTGACGGTGCTGGAGGAGCACCCTGAGCGGCTCACTCAGATCAAGGGCATCACCCGCAAGCGGGCCCTGGCCATGGGGGAGCACTTCCGGCAGCAGATGGGCATGCGCCGCCTGCTGGAGTTTCTGGGGGAGCATGAGGTGCCCCTCCAGTTGGCCATGCCCCTCTACCGCAAGTACGGCGACCGGGCCCTGGAGATCATCCGGGGCAACCCCTATCTGCTGGTGGACCGGGAGCTGGGGGTGGACTTTTCCAACGCCGACGCGCTGGCCCTGTCTATGGGCATGGAGGGGGACGACCCCCAGCGGCTGGAGGCGGGGCTGCTCTTCGAGCTGACCCACAACCTGGACAACGGCCACACCTTTCTCCCCCGGCGCAAGCTGCTGCCCGCCACGGCCCAGCTCATCGGTGTGGGGGAGGAGGCCCTGGAGGAGGCGCTGGAGGCCCTGCTGGAGCGGGGCGAGGTGGTGGAGGAGCCGGTGGCCGGGGAGCAGGCCGTCTACCTCCATGATCTGTGCGAGGCGGAGCAGTATGTGGCCTTCCGGCTGTGGGAGCTGGCGGCGGGGGAGATCGTGGCCCCCCATGGGCTGGAGGAACTCATCGACCGCATCCAGGCCGAGCAGGGCATCACCTATGCCCCACAGCAGCGCCAGGCAGTGGAGCTGGCCGCCACCAGCCAGGTGATGCTCCTCACCGGCGGACCGGGCACCGGCAAGACCACCTCCCTGCGTGGAGTGCTGGCCCTGTTCGATGCCCTGGGGCTGGAGACCGCCCTGGCCGCCCCCACGGGGCGGGCCGCCAAGCGGCTGGGGGAGCTGTGCGGCGCGGAGGGGACCACGATCCACCGCCTTCTGGAGACCCAGTACGACCCCCACTCCGGCCGGCTGGTGTTTGCCCACGATGAAAGCGACCTGCTGAAGGCCGACGCGGTGATCGTGGACGAGACCTCCATGGTGGATATCACCCTCATGCACGGCCTGCTGTCCGCCCTGCGGCCGGAGTGCCGGCTGATCCTGGTGGGCGACCCCGACCAGCTGCCCAGCGTGGGGCCGGGCAACCTGTTCTCCGACCTTATCCGCAGCGGGGTGATCCCCATGGTGCGCCTGACCGAGATCTTCCGGCAGGCCGCCGAGAGCGCCATCGTCCGCAGCGCCCACGGGGTCAACCGGGGGGAGCTGCCCGACCTGCGGGACAACAAGCACGACTTCTTCTTCCTCCGCCGCAAGGAGCCGGCCCGGGCGGCGGAGACCATCGTGGAGCTGGTGAAGACCCGGCTGCCCAACAACATGGGCATCCCGCCGGAGCAGATCCAGGTGCTCTCCCCCACCCGCAAGCGGACGGCGGGCACCGCGTCGCTGAACCGGGCCATCCAGGAGGCGGTGAACCCGCCCGGCCCCGACCGGCCGGAGCGCCGCTTCGGCGAGTACATATTCCGCCGGGGCGACCGGGTGATGCAGGTGCGCAACAACTACGATGTGGTCTGGAAGGACGGCCTCACCTCCGGCATGGGGGTGTTCAACGGGGATATCGGCCAGGTGGTGGAGGTGGACAACCGGGCCGAGCTCCTCACGGTGGACTTTGACGGCCGCCGGGTTGAATATACCCCTGATATGCTGGGGGAGCTGGAGCCCGCCTACGCCATTACGGTGCACAAGGCCCAGGGCAGCGAGTACCGGGCGGTGATCCTGGCGGTGTGCGAGGGGGCGCCCATGCTCCTGACCCGGGGGGTGCTCTACACCGCCATCACCCGGGCCAGGGAGCTCCTGATCCTGGTGGGGGACGAGGACGTGGTGGCCCACATGACCGCCAACGACCGCCAGCAGCGGCGCTACTCCGGCCTGCGCTGGCGTCTGGCCCAGCTGGCCAACGGGTGAGGCTCCACCCACCCCGTTTGGGCTGCGAAAAAGAAGAACTTAATATGCACGCATAAGTGCAAAGTGCGTGCACAAACCGATACCATCACCCTGAAAGGTGGTGTCAATATGAAGCGAGACAAGCACCTCGGCATCCGCATGGACAGCCAGCTCCACAAGAAGCTGGTCTACATTGCGGAGTATGAGGGACGCTCCCTCAACTGGCAGGTCATCCACCTCATCCAAGAGTGCGTCCGCGCCTTCGAGCGGGAGCACGGTCCGATTCCGGACGAGGAGCTGTCATGAGCGGGCCGGTGGGGGTCCTGCTGGATCTGCTCTTCCCGCCCAAATGCGTGTTCTGCGGGCGGCTGCTCACCTCGGGGGAGCGGGACTTCTGTGCCCGCTGCCAGCGGGAGCTGCCGTGGCTGGAGGGGCCGGAGGCGGAGCAGACGGGGGAGTTTTTCACCCTGTGCGCGTCGCCCCTGGCCTACCGGGACCAGGTACGGGATTCCATCCGGCGCTACAAATTCAAAGGGCGGCAGGGCTACCACAAGGCCTACGGCCGCTTAGTGGCCCAGTGCGTCCACGACCATCTGGACGGGCGGTGGGACCTCATCACCTGGGTGCCCCTCTCCGACCAGAGGAGGAGGGAGCGGGGCTACGACCAGGCGTTCCTGCTGGCCAGCGCCGCGGCGCTGGAGCTGGGGGAGGTGGCGGTGGAGACGCTGCGCAAGGGGCGCAACACCGAGGCCCAGTCCGGCCTGGACGGCGACGCGGCCCGCCGGGCCAATGTGCTGGGGGCCTACACCGCCGTGGACGCAGAGCTGGTGGAGGGCAAACGGGTGCTCCTCATCGACGACGTGATCACCACCGGCGCGACTATTTCAGAATGTGCAAGGATTCTGCGCACCGTGGGGGCCAGAGAGGTGGTATGCGCCACCTTGGCCCGGGCGAGAGACCAGAAATAGAGAAAGTTTGTGGAAATTAGCGTTGAAATAGGTCGGATACTTCGGTATAATATAGGGGATTATTCATGAAATTCTGGGATAAACTAAAACAAAAGCTTTCAAGACTTCGAGGTGCGGGTATGTTCAGTAAGGATATCGGAATCGACCTGGGTACGGCGTCTATCCTGGTCTACGTCAAAGGCAAGGGCGTGGTGCTGCGGGAGCCCTCCGTGGTGGCCATCGACAAGAACACGGGCAAGCTGCTCAAGGTGGGCACCGAGGCGCAGCAGATGCTGGGCCGTACCCCCGGCAACATCGTCGCCATCCGCCCTCTGCGGGAGGGCGTCATCTCCGACTACGACATGACCGAGCGGATGCTCAAGGAGTTCATCCGCAAGGTGACTTCCTTCCGGCTGTTCAAACCCCGCATCGTCATCTGCGTCCCCTCCGGCATCACCGAGGTGGAGGAGCGCGCCGTCATCGACGCGGGCATCCAGGCGGGCGCCCGGCGGGTCTATCTGATTGAGGAGCCCGTGGCCGCCGCCATCGGCGCGGGCATCGACATCGCCAAGCCCGACGGCCACATGATCGTGGACATCGGCGGCGGCACCACCGACATCGCGGTCATCTCCCTGTCCGGCATCGTGGAGTCCACCTCCATCAAGATCGCCGGCGACCAGTTCGACGAGGCCATCGTGAAGTACATACGGCGCAAGCACAATGTACTCATCGGTGAGCGGACGGCGGAGGAGCTGAAGATGCAGATCGGCTGCGTCTTCCCCCGCCCGGAGGAGCAGACGGTGGAGATCAAGGGCCGCTGCCTCATGACCGGCCTGCCCCGGGTGTTCTCTGTGTCCTCCAGCGAGATGATCGAGGCCTTCGAGGAGGTCTCCACCCGCATCCTGGAGGCCATCCACGGCGTGCTGGAGCGCACGCCTCCCGAGCTGGTGGCCGATATCTCCACCAACGGCATCTGCATGACCGGCGGCGGCTCCCTGGTCTGGGGCTTCGACAAGCTCATCGAGTCCCACACCGGCATCGAGACCCATGTGGCCGACGACGCCATCTCCTGCGTGGCCTACGGCACCGGCAAGAGTCTGGACGACGTGGACTCCATGCAGGACGGCACCATCAACCTCTCCCGCAGAAAGCAGATGAACTGAAGAATAAAACAGCACGCCCGGCCAAGCGGCCGGGCGTGCTGTTTTACGCTGCATTGCGGCTCAGCCCTCCCGCAGCAGGGCCTCGCCCACGGTGAAAATGTCGCCGGCGCCTACGGTGAGGATCAGATCGCCGGGCCGGGCCAGCGCCCGCAGCCGCTCCGTCACCTCGGGCAGCGTGGCATAGTACTCACTGCCGGGGATGCGCGCCGCCAGATCCTTGGAGGAGATGCCGATGTCGTTGACCTCGCGGGCGGCGTAGATCTCCGCCAGAAGGGTGATGTCGGGCGCGCGGAGCGCCTCCACAAAGTCGTTGAACAGGGCGTGGGTGCGGGTATAGGTGTGGGGCTGGAAGGCGCAGATGACCCGCTCATAGCCCAGGGTGCGGGCGGCGGAGAGCAGGGCGTGGAGCTCACCGGGGTGGTGGGCGTAGTCGTCGTACACCTCCGCCCCGTGGTAGGTGCCCTTGTGCTCGAAGCGGCGGCCCGCCCCCCGGAAGGCGGCCAGGCCCTCGGAGACGGCCTCCGGCTCCACCGCCAGGGCGATGGCGGCGGCGGCGGCGGCCAGGGCGTTCTTTACGTTGTGCTCGCCGGGCACCCGCAGGGCCACGTGGGTGAACACATCCCCCCGGTACACCACGTCGAAGGAGGGCAGGCCCCGGTTCCAGGCGAGGTTGGCGGCGCGGACATCGCCCTGCTCCAGGCCGAAGGTGAGGACGGGCCGCTCCTCCCCCTCCAGGGTGTGCATGGTGTTGGCGTCGTCGGCATTGGCCACAATGATGCCGCTCTCCGGCACCCGGTCGGCGAAGGCGCGGAAGGAGTGCTCCACGTCGTCCAGATCCTTGAAGAAGTCCAGGTGATCGGCCTCGATGTTGAGGATCACCGCCACGGTGGGGAAGAAGGAGAGGAAGGAGTTGCAGTACTCGCAGCTCTCCAGGATGATGGTGTCCCCGTGGCCCACCCGGTAGCCGGAGCCCAACAGGGGCAGGGTGCCGCCGATCATCACCGTGGGGTCCATCCGGGCGGCCATGATGATGTGGGTGCACATGGAGGTGGTGGTGGTCTTGCCGTGGGTGCCCGCGATGCACAGGGCGTTCTTGTAGCCCCTCATGATGGCTCCCCAGGCCTGGGCCCGCTCAAAGACGGGGATGCCCGCGGCGCGGGCGGCGGCGATTTCGGGGTTTTCGTCGTGGACGGCGGCGGTGCGGATCACCAGCTCCGCGCCCTGGACGTTCTCCCCCCGGTGGCCGATGGCCACGGGGATGCCCAGGGCGCGCAGGTGCTCCACCGTGGCGCTGTTGCGCATGTCCGAGCCGGTGATCACCATGCCCGCCTTGTGAAGCACCTCGGCCAGGGGGGACATGGACACCCCGCCGATGCCCACCAGGTGGGCCCTGCGGCCGGGGGCGATGTAGTCGTGAATATTGGCGCTTGCCATGGGGTTTACACACCCTTTGCTCTAGTTTATAATAAGTTCCGAACACAATATTATAAACCATTATAGGCAAATAGCAAGAAAAAGATACCAGAGGGAGGCGGAAAAATGAAGGGATGGCCCATCCCCGGCGGCGTGCGGGCCTGCCTGGACACGCTGCGGCGGACAGGACACGCGGCCTACCCGGTGGGGGGCTGCGTGCGGGATCTCCTGCTGGGCCGGACGCCGGGGGATTTCGATGTGTGCACCGACGCCCGGCCGGAGCGGGTGATGGAGCTCTTTCCCCACACGGTCCCCACCGGCCTGCGCCACGGCACGGTCACGGTGCGGACGGAGGACGGGCCGGTGGAGGTGACCACCTTCCGCCGGGAGGCGGGCTATGCCGACGGCCGCCACCCGGACGCGGTGGACTTCGACGCCACTCTGGCGGAGGATCTGGCCCGGCGGGATTTCACCGTCAACGCCATGGCCCTGGATGAGAACGGTATGGTGATCGACCGGTACGGCGGGCAGATGGATCTGTTCCGAAACGTGATCCGCTGCGTGGGCGACCCGGACCGGCGGTTTGCCGAGGACGCCCTGCGGATGCTGCGGGCGGTGCGCTTCGCCGCCCAACTGGACTTCTCCATCGAGAAGGGCACCCTGGACGCCATCCGGCGCAGCGCCCGCCGGGCGGAAAACCTGTCGGGGGAGCGGATCAAGGCGGAGCTGGAGAAGATCCTGCTCTCCCCCCGGCCGGAGCTGGCGGGGGAGCTGCTCCGGCTGGGCCTGCTGGCCCACCTGGGGGGGAGTCCAGACTGTCCCGGCCTGCTGGCGCTCCGGGAGGAGCCGCCGGAGCCGGTGCCCCGGTGGCGGGCCTTCTGCCGCCTGACCGGCTTTCCCATTGCGGCCCTGCCGGTGGAGCGGGCCCTCCGCCGGGGGGTGCTCCACCCGGAGGCCGAGGCGGTGCGCGCCCTGGCCCTCTCCGGCGGGGAGCTGGCCGCCCTGGGGCTGGAGGGCCCGGCCATCGGCGCAGCCCAGCGCCGCCTGGCCGCCCACATCCTGTCCCACCCGGAGGACAATACCCCGGCGCGGCTGCTGGCCCTGGCCCGGGCGGAGCTGAGCGGGCCGTAGGGGCGGCCATTTTCGCTTGGACAGGCAAGAACGCCGTCCTCCCGGCATAAGCATTAGGGACGAGGAGGGACGGCCATGGAACGGAGCGGAAAGCGGGAGGGCCTGCTGGAAAAGACGGCGGAGGTATTTGATCTGCCGGGGGACGTGGTGGCGGGCCTGCCCCGCATTGAGCTGACAGGCAGCCGGGAGCTGCGGATGGAAAATCACAAGGGAATTCTCTCCTACGGCGGCGAGGAGATCCACATCTCCGGGGGCAAGCTGGTGGTGAAGGTGCGGGGCTCCGGCCTGGAGCTGCGGAGCATGAACGCCAGCCAGCTCCTGATCACCGGTGTCATCACGGCCGTGGAGCTGGAATAGGGGGGCGGAGGCATGCTGAAGCGGATGGTCAACGCCCTGCGGGGGAGCGTCCGGCTGGAGGTGTCCGGGGCCTTTCCGGAGCGGTTTCTCAACCTCTGCGCCCAGCGGGGCATTGTGTTCTGGAACGTGGAGTGGCTGGAGGCCACCCGTTTGCGCCTCACCGTCACCCGGCAGGGAAGCGGCCCGGCCCGGGCGCTGGGGGACAAGGTGCTGTGTACCGTGGTGCCGGCGGAGCAGTCTGGCGTGCCCTTTTTTCTGGGCCGGTTCCGGCGGCGCTATGCCCTGTTGGTGGGGCTGGCCCTGTCCCTGACGGCGGTATGCGTCCTCTCTCAGTTTGTGCTCACCATCGAAGTGGAGGGCAACGAGGCGGTCTCCACAGCGGAGATCCTCACCGAGCTGCGGCGGCAGGGGCTGCGGCCGGGGGTATACGGCCCCGGACTGGACGAGGGGACCATCAGCAGCGCGGCCCTGCTGGGCCTGCCCGAGCTGGCCTGGATGTCGGTCAACCTCCACGGCACCCGGGCGGAGGTGCTGGTGCGGGAGGCGGTGCCTGCGCCCGAAGTGGACGATGAGGAGCAGGTGGGCAGCATTGTGGCCCGGTCCTCCGGCATTGTGACCCATATCGAGCCCCTCAGCGGGGAAGCGCTGGTGGCCCAGGGGGACACGGTGCTGGCCGGGGAGGTGCTCATCTCCGGCGCGGTGACCCTGGATGCCCCCCAGTACAGCGAGTTGGAGAACCTGGGCCAAATACTGGTGCGGGCCCAGGGACAGGTCTTTGCCCGGACGTGGCACACCATGACGGCCTCCATTCCCCTGGAGGCCCAGGTGAAATCGTATACCGGCGAGAAGGCCAGCCGCTGGACCCTGAGCATCCTGGGACATCGCATCGATTTTTTCGGAAAGAGTGGAATTTCCTTCCCTGAGTATGATAAAATAACAGATACCTGGGCGCTCACCCTGCCCGGCGGCCGGGAGATGCCCCTGGCCCTGAGCCGGGAGACCTGCCGGGCCTATACCCTCGCGGCCGCGCCGGTGGACGCGGACGCGGCGGAGCGGCTGCTGGAGGAGCGGCTGCTGGAGGCCCTTCGGGCGCGGCTGGGAGACGGCGAGGTGGTGCATACCAGCTTCTCCTCCGCACAGCGGGACGGACGGCTGGAGGTCACCCTCCAGGCCGAGTGCACGGAGGAGATCGGGCGCTTTGTGCCGCTGGAGCCTATTACAGAAGAAAATGAGGCCGAACCATGATCGAACAGACCATCAGCATCGAGCGCATTGAGGATGTCATCGACATCTTCGGCTCGTTTGACGAAAACATCAAGCTCATTGAGCACGAGCTGGACGTCTCGGTGGTGAGCCGGGACGACCAGCTCAAGATCTCCGGGGAGGCGGAGAACGTCCTTTACGCCGTCAAGGCGGTCCAGGGCCTGCTGGGCCTGGCCGGGCGGAAGGAGACCATTACCGAGCAGAACGTCCGCTACATCATCAATCTGGTGAAGGCGGGCAACGAGGAGCACATCAACGACATCGCACGGGATGTGCTCTGCGTCACCGCCAAGGGCAAGCCCATCAAGCCCAAGACCCTGGGCCAGAAACGGTATGTGGACGCCATCAAGAAGAACACCATCACCCTGGGCATCGGCCCGGCGGGCACCGGCAAGACCTACCTGGCGGTGGCCGCCGCCGTGGCCGCCTTCCGGGACAAGCAGGTCAACCGCATCATCCTCACCCGCCCGGCGGTGGAGGCAGGGGAGCGGCTGGGCTTCCTGCCCGGCGATCTGCAGAGCAAGGTGGACCCCTATCTGCGGCCCCTGTACGACGCCCTCTTCGACATGCTGGGGGCGGAGACCTATAACAAATACCTGGAGCGGGGCAGCATCGAGGTGGCCCCCCTGGCCTACATGCGGGGCCGCACCCTGGACGACTCCTTCATCATTCTGGACGAGGCTCAGAACACCTCCCGGGAGCAGATGAAGATGTTCCTCACCCGCTTGGGCTTCGGCTCCAAGATCGTCATCACCGGCGACATCACCCAGATCGACCTGCCCCGGGACACGGTGTCCGGGCTGAAGGAGGCCATGCGGGTGCTGGACGGCGTGGAGGACATCGCCATTTGCAGGCTCAACGAGGCCGACGTGGTGCGCCACGTGATCGTCCAGCGCATCATCAAGGCCTATGAGGAGGACGAAAAGAGGAAGGGAAAGCGATGAACCACGAAATTCTGATCGAGACCGAGGTGGACGGGGCGGAGCCCTATGCCGGGCTGCTGCGCCGGGTGATCCCCGCCGCGCTGGAGGCGGAGGGGGTGTCCTTCCCCTGCGAGGTGGACGTGCTGTTCACCGACGACGAGGGCATCCACGCCATCAATCTGGAGCAGCGGGGCGTGGACCGGCCCACCGACGTGCTCTCCTTCCCCATGTTCCAGCTTACCCCCGGCGCACCGCCCACCCTGGACGACGTGGAGGCCGACCCTGGCACCGGACTGGTCCCTCTGGGGGACATGGTGCTCTCCCTGGAGCGGGCGGAAGCCCAGGGGGCGGAGTACGGCCACGGCGCGGAGCGGGAGGCGGCCTACCTGGCCGTCCACTCGGTGCTCCACCTGCTGGGCTACGACCACCTGGATGAGGGGCCGATGAAGGCCCAGATGCGGGAACGCGAGGAGGCCATCCTGGCCGCCCTGGGCATCACCCGGGAGGGCGCGGATGGATAAGAGGCTTTTGCGGTACGCCGGCGGCGGCGGGGCGATCTCCCTGCTCGCCTGCGGGCTGCTGTGCATGGCGCTGGGCGCGCTGGCGGGCGGAGACGTGGCCGGGTTGGTGGCCTGCGGCGTGATTTTCGCCCTGCCCGGCGTCGTATTCGGCTGTGCCTACGGCCTGTATGAGGCGCTGAAGGGGAGAGACGATCCGGACGCGTAGGGCGCGGCATCCTTGACGCGCTGACCTTCCGTAACGATTTACACACCATTTGCAGGGGACTCGGCTGCCGGGCCGCTGAACGACTCCGCGCCTTACCACAGCCTGCGCCTGCGCAGACGCGAATGTGCTCGGCCGCCCCTGTCGGAAAAAATTATCATAAAACCGCTCAAGAAAGTTGAGGATCACCTATGGAAATCAAGAAATCCGGAATGATCAGCATCGTGGGCCGCCCCAACGTAGGCAAGTCCACCCTGACCAACGCCCTGGTGGGCGAGAAGATCGCCATCGTCACCAACAAGCCCCAGACCACCCGCAACCGCATCTGCGCGGTGGTGAACCGGGAGGGCTGCCAGTTCGTCTTCCTGGACACCCCCGGCCTGCACAAGGCCCGCACCCGCCTGGGGGACTACATGGTGAAGGTGGTCAAGGAGAGCGTGGCCGACGTGGACGCGGTGCTTCTGCTGGTGGAGCCGATCCCCCACATCGGCGGGCCGGAGGCGGAGCTGATCCGGCGCATCAAGGAGCTGAATGTCCCCGCCGTGCTGGTCATCAACAAGATCGACACGGTGGAGAAGGAGGAGCTGCTCTCCGTCATGCAGGTCTACGGCGCGGCCCACGACTTCGCCGCCATCGTGCCCATCTCTGCCAAGCGGAACGAGGGGGTGGACGAGCTGCTGGGCTTGCTGGCCCAGTTCCTGCCCGAGGGGCCCCAGCTCTTCCCGGAGGACATGGTCACCGACCAGCCGGAACGCCAGGTGTGCGCCGAGATCATCCGGGAGAAGCTGCTGCTCTGCCTGGACAAGGAAATTCCCCACGGCACCGCCGTGGAGATCACCACCTTTTCCGAGCGGGACGACGGTATCATCGACCTGGACGCTACCATTTATTGTGAAAAGGCCAGCCACAAGGGGATCATCATCGGCAAGGGCGGGGCCATGCTCAAGAAGATCTCCACCCTGGCCCGCACCGACATTGAGGCATTTATGGGCACGAAGGTGTTTCTCCAGACCTGGGTGAAGGTAAAAGAAAACTGGAGAGATAATATGAATTTGATCAAGAATTTCGGATACCGGGACGAGTAAGGGCGCAGAAATTACCGCTCATAAACGGAACGCGGCCAGCCAACCTAAAGACAGAAAGGGGGGCTGTGCCATGAGCTGGGCGGAGCTACTCTGGCGGCTGTTTTTGCAGACCGGCCTGCCGGAGGTCTACAGCCTTTACCGGAGGGTGAAGGGCTGAGCACGCGGGCGCGGCGCGCCCGCATACATAATAGTGGAGGGAAGCCCATGCACATCAGCACCCAGGGCCTGGTGCTCCGGGAGGTCAACTATAAGGAGTCGGACAAGCTGCTCACCGTGCTCACCGCTGAGGGGGGCAAGCGCACGGTCAAGGCCCGGGGCTGCCGCCGGAAGGGCAGTCCCCTGGCCGCCGCGGCCCAGCTCCTGGTCTATTCGGACATGACCCTGTTTGAATACCGGGACTACTTCACCCTCAACGAGGCGGAGTCCCTCCAGCAGTTCTGGCGCGTCAGATCCGATCTGGAGAGGCTGAGCCTGGCCTCCTACTTTGCGGAAGTGATGGAGGCGGTGGCGGTGGAGGGGCGGCCCGATCCGCCGGCCCTCTCCCTCATCCTTAACTCCCTCTATGCCCTGGACAGGCTGAACCGGCCCCTGGAGCTGGTAAAGGCGGCCTTCGAGCTCAAGCTCATGTGCCTGGAGGGGTACGAGCCCCTGCTGGACGCCTGCGCGGTGTGCGGCGCGCCGGAGCCGGAGTCGCCTCTGTTCCACCTGAACGAGGGGGTGCTCTGCTGCGCCGCCTGCCGGGCGGAGGCGGGGGAG
>NZ_CAXSQB010000045.1:0-29975 GCF_964239415.1 Clostridium sp. ATCC BAA-442
ACGAAGTCGCCAGTCTTATGGGCTACGAGGTGGTGGAGGATGATATGCCGGAGGCGGCAAAACATAAGGAAACCAACACCATAGAAGGTATGTGCTGCGACTGTGCTCACGGCGGCCCCGGCCCCTGCTGCTCCTGGGATGAGAACGAGGGCTGCCAGTACCGGAAAGAGGACGGAAGCTGCTGGGTGCCATACACAAAGGGGGATGCCAACCTGGACGAAGCCATCGAAAAGTACCTGAAAATCAAGGAGGGGGGACAACATGGACAAGCCTAGAATTTGCGAGGTGCTGGGGGTTGAGGTTGGAGAAATTATATCGGTGAATTTTCCGGTTGGAGAGTTTGCCTTTTCTATTGGCTCTGATGGACAAGCCATTGGAGAAAACGGTCAAGAATTTGGCGCTATTTTGACAGAAGCTATCAACCACCCCGACCGCATCATCCGCAAGCCACGCTGGACGGAGCAGGAGGTGGAGAGGGCGAAGGCTATCAAAGTGCTATATCCAGTTGTTAAAACATTGGCATACGTTGATATAGTGGGACAGACATTTTACATGTATGATGACGAAGACAACTATAAGGGCAGTCTTGATAACCTTGATGAAACGTTTCCTACGCTGAGGAGCATAAGGCGGGCCACATTGGACGAGATCATCGGAGGTGCCCAATGAAATCCCCTGAGTGTGTATGCAAAACGTCAGAAGAGTACATTCGTGTTGCGTTAGCTCTAGAAACTCTTGCTTACCATGACAAAAACTACTTAGACAGTACATTCGCAAAGAGCAATGCTGCTATCAGTGAAGAGATACAGGCTTGCTTGCAGAAGGCTTTAACGATGATGGAGGAAAAACAATGAGAGAAATCCTTTTCAAAGCCAAGCGGCTGGATAATGGAGAGTGGGTGGAGGGAAACATTGTGGCTGTCCCGGAAGATGCCGACTTTATGCCTGGAGCGTACATTCTACCGCGGTTGGTATCGGCCAGGGCAGACCCGCCCACAAAAGGGATCATGCTAGGCGGATTCTTTGAAGTTGACCCCGCCACGGTCTGCGAGTATACCGGCCTGACCGACAAGAACGGGAAGAAAGTGTTTGTTGGGGACATTGTAAAATGCAGCCGTGGTTGCACCCATGAGGTGGTATGGGTTCAGGAACACGGCGGAACCTTTATCGGAGGAATGCCAGCAATCTATCTATCTGACTTGATGCCAGGATACGCATGGACGGGGGAGGAAGAAATTATAGGCAACATCAACGACGGGGAGGGCGGACAGCATGAGTGAGTGGATCAGCGTCAAGGAGAGGTTGCCGGAGGAAAAGCAGAGAGTTATCGTGCGTTGTGAGCGCATTGGAACATCTGTAGGTTGGATTTTGTGGGGTGAATGGATGACGGATATTGGGCCCAGTGCGGGTAAAATCACCCACTGGATGCCCCTCCCAGACCCGCCGAAGGAGGGATAGCCCTTGAATGAGTTTAAGGAAAGACTCAGGAGGTTGAGGGAGGAGAAAAAGCCTGTTAGGAGTATGGCGGTAGTGTCAGAACTGTGCGGGCTTCCGCGCAGCGCAGTAAGAAAATATGAGCGCGGGGAGGCAAAGCCCAATATGACTGCGCTGATTGCTCTGGCAGACTACTATGAAGTATCGCTAGATTATCTAACAGGTCGAGTAAAATACAGATAAAATTTGAAGATTAACCTTTAAAGGGCAGCTAAACCAAAAAATTGATTTAAAATGGGAGTGTGGGGGCGTATGCCCCTGCGCTCCCACTCTCTTTCCGCCCCCTTTTCCTCCTTCACGCAGAGGGGGTGGCGGCGGTGTAGTCGCTGCCCCTACTGTGTGCAATATGCCCTTGTAGCTCAATGGTGAGAGCGATACCCTGATTTGGTATAGTGGACGCCGGTTCGATTCCGGCCTTGGGCTTGGTGACCCGCACTTTTCGCGGTAACCAATTTATTAGACCGCTCTAAAGGCCACGGAGCTGACTGTGGAAAGACACTATACCGGGTAGCCTAGAGCGTCTGACGGCCCCGGAGAAGGGACATGACGCCCGCCTGTCATGGAGGCGGAAGCGGTGGCAGCTATGACCTGCACCGGTGTGCCGACACATAGAAAGCGGCTGCGCCCGGCGGAGCGTGTAGAGACGGAATCCGCCTTATATACGGCCATAAAGGAATGGGTAGAGCGGTGTATGCCGTTGCAGCAGTTCGAGTCTGCTGATGGCCTCCAGAGGCCGGGTAGCGCCCGGATGATCTGAGCGTAGCGCAAGCCCTCAGAGAGAATGACAATGCCTGCTGAAAACTGCGTCTGTATGCGAGACTGGCTGCCGGTCGCTCCGGTGTTGCGGCACAGGCGTGTGATAATCTAAGCGGGAAGCGCACAAAAAGTTGCAAAAATGGGATGGTGTAAAGTGAGTGGTGTACTCATAATCATTGCAGAACTTATCTGCCTTGTTCTTATGGTTGTAAATGCTTATTTAGCTTTCAAAGCAAAGCAGAAAGACGACCTTAATGGAATGGTTTGGAATTTGGCATTTATGATCCTAATGAGCACTTGTATTAGATAACCAAAAATATGCCGAGTGCTGTAGCAGAAGCGCCTGCGGCGGCCCGTTACGTCGCGGACGTGTGGCGGCTCAATGCCGCCTCTCGGCTCCAGAAGGAGATATTTATGCTTAGAAGAATTTGCAATTACTTCCGCGGGTGCTAATGCAAGCACGAATTTGATATGCCGCGCCTATCCGCATGAGGCGGGCGGTGGCACCAAAACTGGAGTGATAACCACAATGGGAGATCCATTTGAACTGCTCAGACATGCACAGACAGCATACAATAACGACTTACGCCCTTGGGAACAGTCAAAAGAATACTGGGATAGACTGAAAAAGTTTTGCGATTACTCAGAGCGCTGGAGAAAAGAACAAGAGAAAGACATCGTATGGCCAAAGCCAAAAGACGTAGGGGTAGTTCGTAAAGGAACGACGGAATGGGACGTGTTCCATGAGCTGTCAATGAAGCGGCTCAAGAGAAATGGGATTCATTTGTGAACATAACACCGGGCGGTTCGGTGGGGCAGCGGTTGCTGGACAACAAGGGCCAGCCATTGGAAGAGGCCGAACTAAAATAATAATGCTGTCAGACCCGCGGAAAGCCTGACCAAACCCGCAGCATACCCCGAAAGGGGTATATATGCCGCCCCGCAGTTGCAGGAGACGAGGGAGGCTATCAACCCACACGGGTGTATCGCTTAACAGGCTGTGACGGCTGGCCGTATCCGAGCCAGAGCTCGACAGTAGGCGGCGAAAAGCATTTCAAAAGCAAAACGAAAGCAAGGGAGAGAGAAAGAAAAGGTCCCCCTCTTGATGGCCCCCTTTATCCCCCCTCTCCCTTCCCCCCGATCCCCCTATCTCTTACCCCCCTATAATCCCCCCTTAATCTCCCCCGAAAAGAAAGAGAGAGGGCGCGCTCTGTCGGTGGCGGTGGGGGGATTGGGAGACTCTACTTAGGCGAGAGGTGGTGAGTGTGGCATTAACGCCAAAGCAAGAAAGATTTGTGCAGGAGTACCTTGTGGATTTGAATGCCGCACAGGCTGCTCTTCGGGCAGGGTATAAAAACCCTGAAATTGGGCGGCAGCTAATTACGAAAAATAACGTTTCTTCCGCAATTCAGGAAGCAAAGAGAGCCAGAAGTGAACGGACAGAGATTACACAGGACTATGTGCTTGCCAAGCTGAAGGAAATCACAGATAAACCGGCCTCGGATGCGAACGACAGCGACCTGAAGTATTCCAGCAAGATAAAAGCGCTTGAATTGCTGGGAAAGCATGTGGGAGCGTTTGATGGAAAGGCGAACGGCGATGGAGATACGGAGGTCAAGGTGGTCATAGATGTCTGAGATTCGTTTATCGTCCGTCCTTGGACCTGCATTCCACCTACTGGCTCGTGACGTATTCCAACACGGACACACACACTATGATTTGTCTGGTGGCCGAGGCTCGCTTAAATCTTCCTGCGTCTCCCTGCTGGTGCCGCTTATCCTGCTGACCAATTCAAACACCCACGCCTTGGTACTTCGCAAAGTGGCGAACACTATCCGGGACAGCGTGTATGCACAATATCTATGGGCAATCGGGGAACTGGGTATGGCGGCGCACTGGGACGCTAAGGTACAGCCCATGGAGCTGATTTACAAGCCGACTGGGCAGAAAATCATGTTCCGGGGCGCTGATGACCCCATGAAAATAAAGTCCATCAAGGTTCCGTTCGGATATATCGCTGTAACACACTTTGAAGAAAAAGATCAGTTTTCCGGTCGGGCGGAGATTCGAACCATTTTACAATCTACCATGCGCGGCGGATCGAAGTTCTGGAACTTTGAGAGCTACAATCCACCCATAAGCCGGGACAACTGGGCCAATAAGGATAGCTTGGAGGAAAGAGCAGACAGGCTGTGCCACAAGAGTACATACTTGGAAGCCCCACCGGGGTGGTTGGGGGCGCAGTTCCTAGCAGAAGCTGAACACTTGAAGACCACGGACGAGAGGGCCTATCGCCATGAATACTTGGGCGAAGCTGTCGGCACCGGCGGGAATGTATTTGAGAATCTGGAGTTGAGGGAAATCACGGACGAAGAGTTCGCTTCCTTTGACCGTATCTATCAAGGTGCGGACTGGGGCTGGTTCCCGGACCCGTTTGCCTTTATCCGACTCCACTATGACCGGGCTAGAGAGACAATATACCTAATGGACGAGATATACCAAAATAAGCTGACCAACGAGGCGAGCGCAAAGTTGATCCTATCCAAAGGATACAAGGATGCTTACATTACCTGCGACAGCGCCGAGCCGAAGTCAGCGGCGGACTACCGGGCAATGGGGCTTCCGGCCAAGGAAGCAATCAAAGGCCCTGGAAGCGTGGAATATGGCATGAAGTGGCTCCAGCGGAGGAAGATTGTTATTGACCGCCGGAGGACTCCAAACGCTTATAACGAGTTTGTGAATTATGAGTATGAGCGAAATAAGGATGGGGAGATCATCAGCGGGTATCCTGACGAGAATAACCACCTTATTGACGCTACAAGGTATGCACTTGAGCGTGTATTCAGAAGAATGGGGGTAACTGCTTGAACATAAACGATAAGCTGAAAGAGCTGGGCTTTGCCACCATCAGCGAAGACTTTTATCGCAAAGTGCAGGAATGGAAAAGCTGGTATATTGGAGATGTGAAGGGCTTCCACCGGTACAAGGTTCGAAACGGAACGAGCATGGTTAAATGCAAGCGCTTCACGCTTAACATGGGCAAGAAGATCCCGGAAGATTGGGCAAACCTCCTGATGAACGAGAAGGTGGAGATCACCCTGGAGGGGCAACGGGAACAGGAATTTGTTGACCATGTGCTCAAAGAAAACAACTTTCTGGTCAAGTCAAACGAGATGCAGGAGAAGGCGTTCGCGCTCGGGACGGTGGCGTTTATCCCCCGTGTAGTGGGAATGAAGGCCACGGAAGAAGGACCTGTACCTGGTAGTGCTGACGGCATTGTGATGGATTATGTGACAGTAGAGCATATCTGGCCGCTGGCGTGGCAGAACGGGATTATTACGGAGTGCGCCTTTGACAGCATCTTGACCGTCAACGGAGAGCAATACTGCTACCTGCAAATCCATCACAAGGCCAACGGACAGTACGACATTGAGAACCGCATCTATCATTACCGCAACGATAATGTGTATGCCGAACTGGCCTTATCCGGTGTCAAGGGGTTTGAGATGGTCCCTCCTGTGGTACATACCGGCTCAGATCAGAGGCAGTTTGTTATTGACCGGCCTAATATCGCCAACAATTTTGACGATTCCCCGCTTGGAATTTCTGTTTATGCAAATGCCATCGATGTCCTTAAGGGCGTAGATGTGGCCTATGACAGCTATGTAAATGAGTTTGTACTGGGGAAAAAGCGCATCATGGTCAAGCCGTCTGCAACCAAAGACCTCGACGGAGAGCCATTTTTTGACCCGGACGACTTGGCTTACTATGTACTCCCGGAGGATGTAAGTGACGGTGCGGTCATCACGCCCATCGACATGACACTCCGTACCCAGGAGCACAACACGGGTATCCAAGACCAACTGAATCTACTGTCCAGCAAGTGTGGCTTTGGAGAAAACCATTACCGCTTCGACCAGGGGAGCATTACCACAGCCACCCAGGTCATCAGCGAAAATTCCACCATGTTTAGGACCATCAAAAAGCATGAAATCATTTTGGAACAGGCCATTACAGAGTTGTGCCATATTATTCTTCGGCTTGGGAATGCAGCCATGGGCGCCGGGCTGAATGAAGATGCTAAAGTTACCATTGACTTTGATGACTCTATCATTGAGGACAAGACCACGGAACGAAATAATGACCGGCAGGACCTTGCGGCAGGCATTATGAACGACTGGGAGTACCGCATGAAGTGGTACAACGAGGACGAGGCCACGGCAAAGAAGATGCTGCCAAAGATGGAAGATTTGACGGACGAGGGAGAGGAGGAAATTGAGTAGTGGGCGGTAGAGGAAGTGCGGGCGGCGTTTTTTTGGGCGAGAAACAATATAGGCGCTTAGAAGATAGCGCCCAGCGAAATGACGCAATTCAAAACGGAATTCGTGCAAGAGCGAGGTACTATGAATATACGGACAGTACCGGGAAAGTTCATCGGGGAGAAACGGGAGCAAATACCCCCGGCGGCACATATCGTGCAGCTTATAATGAGCAAATTGCAGCATATTCTCGGCAAAGCACACAATCTCTTGAAAAAGAGCGCGAAACTCTGAAAAGAACATCGAACGACCAATACCAAAGATTTGCGAGGAGTGCCGCAAGTAAAAGCGCTTCTCAGGTTAGAGGATTTGCGGATGCGGACGCAAAAATCAGAATGATTGACCAAATTCTAAGCCGAAGGCGCAGGAATAGGAAATGACTAACTTTGAAAACCTTGATAAGTTTATGTTTCCCGGCGTTGGTCGCTATGACATCCCGCAAATAGAGCCGGTAACGGCATATCCGCAAGGCGATTTTATACCCATGAATTACGCCAACAGTGCAAAAGGACCAGCGAGCAAGATTGTCCATTGTTTCGTTGACGATTACCAGTTCACCCGCTATTGGAACCGTCCAGATGACTACATAAAGAAGTTATCTCAATTTGCGGCGGTGTGCTCCCCGGACTTCTCAACATACACGGATATGCCGCTTGCAATGCAGATATACAATCACTACCGCAAGCACTGGCTTGCGGCATATTGGCAGTTGCATGGTATCACAGTATATCCGACGATTAGTTGGAGTGATGAAGATAGCTACGAATGGTGCTTTGACGGTGAGCCGGTTGGCGGAGTTGTGTCTGTTTCAAGCGTAGGCACACAACGGAGCAAGGAAAGCAAGCGTCTTTTTCTCCGTGGGTATGAAGAGATGATGAAACGGTTGGAGCCGTCATGGGTCATTTTTTATGGACATGTCCCAGAAGAGTGCGACTGGAATGTAATTCGGGTTGCGCCGCATTATGACGAAATCGTGAAACGGAGGAAAGCGCATGAAATATCCGTTTCAACCGGAAGTTCTTGACGCCTTGCCCGAAGAGCTGGCGGAGCTGTACCGCTCTCTTGAACTGACACTCCTTGAGGAAATATGCTCCCGATTAAAGATGGCCGGGCAGCTGAACGAGGTCACGGTACAGGATATACGGGCACTCCGCTCCCATGGCATTGACCTAAAGGGCATAGAAAAGGCCATCCAGCGCACCGCAAACATCAGCCAGCGGGACTTGCAAAAGCTCTTAGACGACGTGGCGGAGCGGAACCAGCGGTACTACCAGGATGTTATGGACATTGCGGGTGTAACGGCACCGGAAACACTGGTTAGCATCGAGGACACATGGGCTATCTACGAGCAGACCAAACAGACATTCCATAACATGACCGGCTCTATGGGCTTTCTGGTGGACAACGGGCGGACGATGCTTCCCACGGCCAGGGCCTATCAATGGGCGCTGGATAACGCTGAAATGCAGATCACGAGCGGTGCCATCTCTTACAATCAGGCCATCAAAAGCGCCGTCAAACAGCTTGCGGACAGTGGTATCAAGATCGTGGATTATGAGAGCGGACACCGAGACCAAATCGACGTGGCAGCCCGCAGGGCGGTGATGACAGGCGTATCCCAGATCTGTGCCAAGTACACGGAGCAGAGCGCAGAGTATCTGGAAACACCTTATTTTGAAGTGTCCGCCCACATCGGGGCTCGGGACAAGGGTGTTGGCTGGCAAAACCACAAGGCATGGCAGGGCCGGGTGTACTCCGTAAGGACCGGAGACAAGTATCCGAGCATTTATGAGGTGTGCGGGCTTGGCTATGTGGACGGCTTGGAGGGTGCAAACTGCCGTCATATCAGGACTGCCTTTGTGGATTGTGTGATGGAGCGAACATATACCGACGAAGAACTTGCTCACATAGACGATGGGCACGACGTGGATTTTGAGGGAAAGCACTACACAGCTTATGAGGCCACACAGAAACAGCGGCAGGTCGAGCGAACTATCCGCAAGCTGAAGCGAGAACAGACCGCATACAAGGCCGCAGGACTGACGGAGAACTACCAGGCGGTGACTACCCGTATCTGGAGACTGAATCAGGAATACAAGGCGTTCAGCGAGGCGGCGGGGCTACCGTTACAAAGAGAAAGAATGCAGGTTCAATATCCGGAAGAGCTAACCAGCATAAAACAATTTTCCGGTCTGGAATCATATCAAGGGAACATAAAAATTGTCGGTAAATTCTCTTCCAGACAATATCAGGTGCAGCTTGACCCGCCGCAGATTAGCGGCGTGACAGACCACTTTGCAAATAACCTTACGATGAAACCGGATAGATCTGCATTGACGATTGAAGCGTCGCAGAGTATCATAAATAACAGCAGGTTAGTTTTGTATCAGACTGACCGGAATACATTGAAATTCTTGGCAGATAGCGGTTATGTAGTTTTAAGCGTTGACGGGAAGATTGTAACAGCGGTCCCGGAAAAGCTGAGAAAGAAGTATCGGGACTATTTGGAGGGGAAATGATATGGCGAAAAATCACAATGATAAATGCGTTTGCCCTCTTTTTGGGCGAGAAATCCTATATGGAGAGTGCTATGAGGTCCAAGAAGTTCGGGAGGACGAGATGGACATGGAGCTTGCAATAGAGCCGTTTGACGTAGATAAAGCAAATGAAGTCTGCGAGAAGTGCAAGTGGTATGTTATGGAGGACAGCGCGTGATAAAAGAAATTAACGGGAAAACATGGTATTGCTGCCCGTACTGCGGGAAAGCTCTTTTCCCGGTTCGACCGGATACCAAAGTAGAGCACATGCCGTTTCGATGCAAGGCATGTAAGCACGACATGGAAGTAAATATCGCATAGAGCCAAGAGCCTGTGAGCCAAGAGCCATTGAACCGGTTACGAACTGTAACGGTTTGATGGCTCTTTCTATTTTGCCGAGAGGCGTAAAACCGCAGGGCGACGGCCCTGACAATAAACGGAGGTATTTATGAGCGAACCTATCAATAACCCTACCCCGGCCCCTGCGCCGGAGCCCGCTCCTGAGAAAACCTTCACTCAGGCGGAAGTGGATTCCATGATTGGCAAGCGGCTTGCAAAAGCCATGAAGGGAATGCCCAGCGAAGAAGAGCTGACCGCCTACCGCACCTGGAAGGACGGGCAGGCCGGAGAGAAAGAACGCTGGGACAAGCTGACTGGCGAGAGGGATACTCTCTCCGGAAAGCTGACAACCGCAGAAGCGGAGAGAGACCAGTTGAAGCGTGAGTTGTATGTCCTGAAAAAGGGCTTGACCGGCGAGGAGGCGGAGTTCATCGCCTTCAAGGCAGGGAAGATGGTGGACGACAAGACCACCTTTGAGCAGGCCGTGGACGCGCTCACCGCCGACCGCAAGAAGACTTCCTTTGACTGGACTGCTCCAGTGGGCGGAGGGAAGCAAAAAACAGGAGAAAAC
Source organism: Clostridium sp. ATCC BAA-442 (assembly GCF_964239415.1). Taxonomy (NCBI): domain Bacteria; kingdom Bacillati; phylum Bacillota; class Clostridia; order Eubacteriales; family Clostridiaceae; genus Clostridium; species Clostridium sp. ATCC BAA-442. Next base: position 10,016 of record NZ_CAXSQB010000045.1, read on the forward strand.
GATGTAATGAACGCCCTGATCCGGGGCGCACTGAAATGAAAGGAGAACATAAATGGCTGTTGACATTATCGATAGAAGCAAACTTTCTGGGCTTATCCCTGAGCCCGTAACCCGTGAAATTATCCAGGGGGCCGTAACGGAGTCCGCCGTGCTGCGGATGGCCCGGCGGCTGCCCAACATGACCAGCAAGACCCAGACCCTTAATGTGCTGGACGCCCTGCCCACCGCCTACTTTGTGAACGGCGAGGCGACCACCGGCGCGTCCGACTCCAAGGCGTCTCTGAAAAAGACCACCAATATGGCGTGGGACAAGAAGAAAATCTACGCCGAGGAAATTGCGGTTATTGTCCCCATCCCCGAGGCCGTTCTGGACGACAGCGACTACGACATCTGGGGCGAGGTGCGGCCCCGTCTTCAGGAGGCATTCGGAAAGGTCATCGACGCCGCTATTCTGTACGGCACGGACAAGCCGACTTCTTGGCGTGATGGCCTTGTCCCTTCTGCCACTACCGCAAGCGCTGTTGTGACCGCTACCAGCGACATTTTCAAGGACATCATGGGCGAGGGCGGCGTGATTGCCAAAGTGGAGGAGAGCGGCTATATCCCCAACGGCGTAATGGCGGCTATCCAGATGCGCGCCAAGCTGCGCGGCCTTGTGGACAAGAACGGCCAGCCCATTTTCAAGACCGATATGCAGGGAGATACCCGCTACGCGCTGGACGGCATGAGCATGTACTTCCCCGTGAACGGCGCTTACGACCCGGAGGAATCTTTGGCTATCGTGGGTGACTGGAGCCAGTTGGTCTATGCCATCCGACAGGACATGACCTTTAAGATTTTCGATAGCGGCGTGGTGCAAGATCCCACCACTGGCAATATCCTTTATAACCTGATGCAGAACGACATGGTGGCCCTCCGCGCCGTCATGCGGCTGGGCTGGGAGATTCCCAACCCCATCAACGCCTTCAACGTCGGCAATGAGAACGCCTTCCCTTTTGCTGTTTACGCACCGGAGGGGGGTTAATAGGGTCTGACACTTTAACGCTATTCCCCAGCGGTCAGGCCCTATTGGGGAAACAGGTTTCCGAGCTTGTGGGTGATGACCTGAAGGTTTATGCGAGTGGCGCTGTAACGGGCACATTTCATTATGTGACCAACTACACCGAGTTCAGCGACGCCCCGGACGAGCAGAGCGGGTATTATTTCCCATTTCACCTGACAAAGACCGGGACAAAGATGACCTTCAAGAAAAATGGCTCTCCTACAAAGGAAGACATCCTGTTTGACGCGGACATTGTCTTCCGGGTGACCAAGGATGATACCTTCGAGGTGCTTGTTGATGATTCCAGCGTAGTGAAATTTAGTTTCACTGGGGCGACGTTTGAGCCGCAGGCTAAGACGAAAGCCCGTGCGAAGAAGTAAGGGGGCGGCCTGATGGCTTACGCAGATTATGAGTATTACACTGCTGCGTATCTAGGCACGGCTATCCAAAGGGCTGACTTCCCTCGTCTGTCCCTGCGTGCAAGTTCCTTTCTGGACTACTACACGCAGGGCCGGGCGGCTCAAAACAAAGAGCTGGACGCAGTAAAGATGGCTTGCTGCGCCGTGGCAGAACAGTACCAGAGCATCGACCTTGCCCAGCAAGCGGCCCTGAATGCCCTTAAAAACTCCGCAAATGCTGGAGAGACTGGAGAGTTGAAAAGCCAGAGTGTGGGTAGCTGGTCCAAGACCTACCGAAGCGGCGGTGAAAGTGCCCAGCAGGCCGCGACAGCGGCGCAGGCGGCACAAACACATCTTGCATCTGTTGCAGCGCAGTATTTAGCCGGTACGGGCCTTCTATACCGTGGAAGGGGGTGCGGCTATGGACATGTTCCCCCATGTTGTGACGGTCTATAACACCTACGTTGAGACGGACCCTTCCACTCTTGAGGAGACCACAGCAAACCACATCACTGTCCTACGGGGAGTCCTTCTGGATGCCTCCAAGGGTTCCAATGTAACCAAGAGCGGGCTGGAAAAAGCGGATGCAGTCAACCTGTACATTCCGTTTTCGGTTGAGGCGGTAGACGGCGTTACAGGCATCCAAAGAAAGTATGTCGGGCCAGTCGAGTTCTGGAAAGCAGATGATAAAAGCGACCTATGGACGCTCTCTGTGGCCCGTGATAGCTTTTTCATCAAGGGTGAGGCTATACACCCGGACTGGACGGTACAGACCATAGAGGCAGCCTACGACGGTGTGTACGATATTACTAAAGTCGATGAAAAGGATTTCGGCGGTGAAATGGCTCATTGGGAAGTTGGTGGGGTTTAATGCTGAAATTCAGTTTCCGCGCCGAAGGGCTGGAGGCAATCAGGGACAAGTTGGATGAGGAGTGCACCAAAGCGGAGCATACTGTGGCACTCCAGGTGCGGAAGGACACATCACCATATGTTCCGATGCTTACCGGATCATTGGACAAACGGACGCGGGTAGATGGTTCAGAAGTGATTTACCCAGGCCCATATGCACGCTACTTATATTTTGGAAAACTAATGGTAGACCCGGCTACAGGTAGCAGTTATGCATCAAAGGGCACAACAAAGGTCTTGACTGACAAAAACCTTGTATTTAATACAGCATCACATGCGCAGGCACAATCCCATTGGTTCGAAGCCAGCAAGGCCGAGAATTTGGATAACTGGATTCGGACGGCGGATAAGGCGGTGAAACGTGGACTCTGAGAAAAAAGAGAAACCCCGCATGCTGGCGGCGACAGAAGAAGTGGATAAAATCTCCCGCTCCATGCTGGTGTGGACCAATACCTTCCCGGAAAAGCCGGTGGACATCATTAAATATGAGTTTCTGTCCGCTGACCAGGGAGACGAGGCCGGTATGGCATTGTCTACCATCCAGGGGACCTATATCACAAAGCGGTTCATCCTGGGCGGCTATCAGGCGGAGTACCAATTCAAACTAATTTATCGTATTAAGCCTGGGCGCAGCAACGACAAGCGCCTGGAGGCTGACGAGCTACTGAACCACTTCGGTGACTGGGCGAGAAAAAATCTTCCTGATTTGGGAGACGAGATTCGGGCGCTCCGAGTTGAGCCCACCACACAATCCTCTAAATTTGCCGCTTATGAGGACGGTTATGAAGACTACCAGATTTTGATGAAACTGACATATGAAGTTGGCGTTTGAAAGGAGAAAAACAATGCCTGAGTCTGATTTGACTTTTAATACTACGCCGGGCCAGACCGTAGGCCGTGAAATGTTAATTGCTTACCTAAACACTGGAGAGAGCTCTACGCCTACTTGGTCTCCAATCGGTAAGCGTGTAGAGGACAGTTCAGCCGAATACGACTGGCAAACAGAAACCAAAGTTGATATTTTTGGAAATACCTATACCAACGGGAAGAAACCAACCATTACACAAACCTTTGACCCATGTGAGTTGGATGCAGATGACGCAGCACAGGAAAAAATCTGGAACCTTGCTATCAAAGATCAGAACGTGAACGCTTTGATGAATCAAGATATGCTTATTGTCCATCTGTATGCGGGGACGGCCGGAACAGCGGTATTTGCTGAAAGATACTCCTCATGCTCTATTTTGCCGTCCGGGCTCGGTGGTGAAGGCGGTGGCACAATTGGGATGCCAATTGATGTTACATATGGCGGCACTAGAACTGTTGGTACAGCATCGATTAGTGATGGAACTGTGAAATTCACACCGGGAACCGTGGAGGTTTAACTTATGAAGGAACTGAATTTTGACTCCGGCCTTGTTACATATTCTTTGAATGGCAAGTGCGAGGTGTCGTTCAACCCCACTGACAGCAACTTCGTTGAGCGGCTGTACTCCGCTTTTGAGGATCTGGACAAGAAGCAGGAGAGCTACAAAGCACAGATCGAGAAGATGGTGGACAAGAAGGAAATCTTCGAGTTTGCCAAAGAGCGGGACGCTGAAATGCGCGGCATTATTGACGGCGTGTTCGAGGCCCCTGTGAGCGAGTCTGTCTTCGGCGGCATGAATGTCTATGCCATTGCCAACGGCCTCCCTGTCTGGTGCAACTTGATGATGGCGGTCATGGATGAGATTGATACCACTTTCACCAGAGAGCAGAAGCTTACTAACCCGCGCATCAGCAAGTACACAGCGAAATACCAGAAGTATCAGAAGAAGTAACCAAAGGAGCACGCCATGAGCTATGGACTTCCAAAAAGCGTGGATATAGACGGGCAGGAGTTTGCTATCCGCTATGATTATCGGGTTATCCTAGACATTTTCGAGGCCATGAACGACCCCGATTCCAGCGAGGAAGACCGGGCCCTTGACGTGCTCCAAATCTTCTATGTGGATTTTGACGAGCTGACCGACTATGACGCGGCCATAAAAGAGGTTTTTCGATTCATCAACGGCGGCGAGGAGCCACGGAAGCAGAAAGGCCCCCACCTTGTGGACTGGCCTATGGACTTCCCCCGCATCATTGCCCCTATCAACCGTGTGCTGGGCTATGAAGCCCGCGCTGTGGACTACGACATCGAAACCAACACGGGCGGCATCCACTGGTGGACTATCCTCGCGGCCTATGCGGAAATAGGGGACTGCCTCTTTGCCCAGATCGTCCGCATCCGCGACAAGAAGGCAAAGGGCAAGCCGCTGGACAAGTCTGACAGGGAGTTCTACCGAAAGAACCGTGACATTATCGACATCAAGCAGACCTACAGTGAGGCGGAGAATGACCTCGTTAACCTCTGGACAGGCGCAAAATAAAACCGCCCCAGGAGGGGCGGCTATGATTATCGTATCGTGCATTTTGTCAACTGAACTTGAGCAAGAGGGATTCCATCGCACTCACCAGCGATAGTGATGTAGTCTCCATCCTTTAGCTGTGCAATCAAATCCGTTTGGTCTCCATCCTTCGGGAAGAAGCACTGTATAGGATAAAGGCCATAACCGTCATTTGTTTCGAGCGAAATGCAAGGTGCTTTTGTTAAAACATCCTGCCCGATGTTTTGAATTGTGCCAGTCACAACCAAGATTTTATCCTTATACAGCGCATCGGCATTCACTGCATTCTCCTTATATGCCGCCCACAAGCTGTTGGCTGAGATGGTAATTTCCTCCGGATGGATGTTCTGCGCTAAATTATCGGATGGCTGCGTGGGTGTAGTAGTTGATTGGCTTGGACTATAGCCATCGTTTGACTGACTATCAGAGCGGCCCCCAAAAGTAAGAGATACAGCGGCAATAATAGCAACGACAATCACAGCTGCAAAGGCAACATTTCCCTTAATTTTTCTGCTTCTTTTTTCTGGGGCGTTCTCACTATCGAAAACAGCGGTTTCTGGTGTATTTGTTGCGTATTCACTCTCAACTACGAGGTGTGATCCAGATATTGCTGTGTTTACAACTTTTGCAGTGTCATCCGGCGATACGAGGATTGAAATTGAGCAGTCGATTTTACGCCCCTTTTGGAACGAAAGCGTATGGGGTCCATCTTGAGCGTATGCAGAAACGGTTGTGCCGTTTCTTAAAATCCCAACCACTTTGTCATCCAAAAGCACCGTGAAGTCAACAGCGCATCCCCACGGCGATTTTTCTCTTGTAATAATGATTTCTTTGTACCCTTCCAATGTAAATCTCTCCTATCAAGGTGGTGTTTAATGTGGACGCTGACGGCTCCATCGTCATTGAAACCAATATTGACAATAAGAAAGCACAAAAAGAGCTGAATCAGCTTGCTAAGAAAATCCAATCGCTTGAAGATCAACTTACGTCCAAAAAGCAGGGGAGGTTTCCTTTAGTAGAAAACCTCAACGTTGTAAATGCGGAGTTGGAGGAGGCCAGGAAGCAGTTATCCATGCTCCAGGACGAACAGAATGCTATCAATGCCGCCATGAAACCTGGTTCGTCCGCTGATGACTATATGCGTGCCTATTCTGACAGGCCTATGGTCGATTCCAAATTGAAAAAGCAACAAGAAAAGGTTGACGCAATTGAGAAAGAGTGGAGGCAGGCTGAAAAAGCGCTTTCAGATTATGATTCCAAAATTTCTGGCTTAGAAGGAAAGTTGAACCTGGCAAAAGAGGAAGCCGGAGGGCTCCAGCAGAACATGGCAAAGTCCGGCCCTGCCGCCGCCAAAATGGCAAAATCAGTAGATAGAGCGCAAAAGAGCGCAAGCAAATTTTCCTCTCGCATGCGTGAAGTTATCAGAAGTGCGCTTGTATTCACGGTCATTACACAAGGTCTTGCGAAGTTCCGTGAATGGATGGGGAAAGTCATCAAAACAAATGACGAGGCTAGAGCATCTATTGCACGTCTAAAAGGGGCTCTCCTGACACTCGCTCAGCCGATGATTGAGGTCATTATACCAGCATTTACAAGTTTTGTCGATATGTTGGCCCGTATAATTTCAATGGCCGCCCGGATTACTGCTGCGCTGTTTGGTACAACAGCAGAGAAAGCTGCGGACTCCGCTGAAAATCTGTATGAGGAAACAGAAGCACTTGAAAAAACGGGTGAGGCGGCTGAGGAGGCCGGGAAATCGCTCGCTTCTTTTGATGAAATCAACCAGCTTTCGGGGAGCAGAAATAAAAGTGAATCTTCTAATCAAGATATTGGGCCAGACTTTTCTGCCTTTCAAGAAGGTATGAATAGCGGATGGCTCCAAGAAATGATGGCGAGTGTATCTGCTTGGGTGCCAATTGCATTAATGCTAGGTGGTATTGCACTTGTAGCTATAGGAGCATCTATAGGGAGTTTAGTGCTGGTTCTTTCTGGTTTACTTTTACTTGGAGCTGGCATTGATTTCTCCGGAGAAAATGAACAATTACAGTCTTGGGTTGATGCACTTGGTTTAAATAGTGTGCAAGAGTTTGTGTTATTGGCAATTATACTCGGCGGCATCGCCATGGTTGCTATTGGAGCTTCAACTGTAAATATTTTACTTGTTGTGGCTGGACTAGCTTTGATCGGAGTTGCTGTGGCTTATGCATATCAAAGCGGAATGATGCAAGATTGGGCGGAAGCGCTTGGACTTTCTAGAGCAGCCCAGTTTATAACTGCCGCTCTATTGATAGCTGGATTTGCCCTTATTTGTATTGGCGCAGGACTAGGGAATATTCTTATGGTTATATCTGGTATTGCTTTGATTGCAACTGGCGTCTTTGTAGGGAGTGAGAGTGGAGTTTTTGAATCTTGGGCAAAGACGCTGGGACTTGATTCCGCGTTTGACTATGTAACAGCTGCAATGCAAATAGCTGGATTTGCCCTCATCTGTATTGGAGCGGCAATGGGGAATATCTTTATGGTTATTGCTGGAGCAGTTCTTCTAGGAGCAGGGGTGACAGCAGAAGTAATTGGAGAACAGACACTGATGGCATGGTGGGAAAAACTGAAACTTACAACCGTTGTTCAATGGGTATCTGTCGCCATACTTTTGGTAGGCATCGTAATGGTAGCTATTGCGGCCGCTACTGGAAATCTTATTTTGCTAATTGCTGGTGCAGTGGTGCTCGGCCTCGGAATTGTTGCCGCAATAAATGATGATCATTTGCAGGATTGGGTTGAAACATTAGGCCTTGAAAAAGTAATGGAGTATGTAACGATTGCAATTTTGCTTGTAGGAATTGGGCTTGTTGCAATCGGTCTAATGACTATGAACATTCTTATGTTTCTAGGTGGATGCGCACTCCTTATTGCTGGATTTGTCGTTGGGAATGAAAGCGGGACGTTTCGTAGTTGGGTAGAAACATTGCATCTTGAAGAGGTGGCTGGGTGGGTATCTACAGCAATGCTGCTTGCTGGGATTGCATTAGTTGCTATTGGTGCAATGACATTAAACCCTCTATTCATATTGGCCGGGATTGCACTTTTAGGTGGTGGTACAGCGCTTAAGCTTGGAAGTGGCAGCACGAAGGGGAGTTCTTATTCAGCTAGATCAGGCTTAGGCCGAATGTCAGTACCAAGGCTTTCAATTGATGACGTTCCTGCCCTTGCAAAAGGCGCGGTCATACCGCCTAACAAAGAGTTCCTCGCCGTACTGGGAGATCAAAAGAGCGGGACAAATATAGAGGCTCCAACATCTGAGATTGAAGCCGCTGTTGCCCGTGGGATGCAGCGATATGGTGGCGGCGGCTCCAATACAGTTATCTTGGAAATCGACAAGCAGGTGCTTGGTCGCGTATCTTATCAAGCAACTCAGAGCGAAGTTCAGCGTATTGGCGTAAATTTGGTGGAGGGTTAAATGAGCTATATCAAATTGAACGGCATTGAGTTTGACGCAGATGTTGCAATTTCGACTTATAATCGAAGTTTCAATGTACTAGATGGAGATAATGCTGGCCGAGTGCTTTCCGGTCGAATGATACGTGATGTTATTGGAACCTATCTTGGACATAAGATTACAGTGTTTCGCAGAGGAGACAATTACGAAGGGCTGGATACCTTTTGGGACTATCTGTACCAACACTCAGTCGATGATAGCGTTATGTTGGAGGCTGCGGACGGACAGACAACCATCTCCTACGAGGCGTATTATACTAGCGCATCTCAAGACATGGAGAAGGTAGAAGGTAGCGTAAATTATTGGGGAGAAATAGAGGTAAGCTTTGTCCCGATAGACGCACAGGTCAAGCCGTAAAAAGTGAGGATAGGAGATGGCAAACAAAAACAAAATTGTGTATGGCGACAGAGTGTTTGAGGGCAACAAAATTAAAAGCGGAAATCTTCATATTGCAACATCTCTTCTATCTTCCTCTCTGGAAGCCAATACCTTATCAGTCGTAATTGAGACTGAGGACAGAACAATTACAGAGTTTGAAAGAAACGCTCCAATTGTTTATTTTTATGATGACGTTCAGACCGGTGTGTTTTATGTGAAATCCATTGACCGGAATGGCCCTAATACATATAAGATATCTGCAACAAGCGCAATTGGGCTTTTATCTGAAAATCAGCATTATGGAGGAATCTACTCTGGAGAGACTGCATCCGAACTTCTTGCTTCCATATGCGGCACAATACCATACGAGATAAAAACAAATTTAGCAGACATAAAATTGTATGGTTGGTTACCTATCGCTACAGCAAGGGATAACTTGTCACAGGTTCTATTTGCAATTGGCGCAACTATTCGAACTGATCTAAATGGAGTTCTTCGGATTGCGGCCCTTTGGGATGGGATTAGCGGAAACCTTGGTTTAGACCGAATGTATCAGGGCCCGAGCGTCACTAACGCGGCCAAAGTAACCCAAGTAATTGTTACGGAACATCAATATATAAAATCTGGTGAGTCATCTACACTTTTTGAAGGGTCTGTAGAAGAAGGGAAAATTGTTACATTTGATGATCCTGTGTTTGACCTGTCTGCATCTGGCTTTACTATTTTAGAGAGTGGGGCCAATTACGCGAAACTATCTTCTGGTTCCGGAAAGCTTGCTGGAACAAAGTATACACACAACAAGAGCCAAATCATACGTGATATTGTTTCAGCCAAAGAGCCAAATGTAAAGAAGGTCGAAAATGCTACGTTGGTATCGCTCACAAACTCTGCGGCTGTCGCAGACCGGATGAAAAATTACTATAAGCATGCTCAATCTATCCAAGCACCAGTTGTCTATAAAGGGGAATCAACAGGGAACCGTGTGTTGACGTGGGACCCATATAACAAAGAGCCAGTTACGGCTTGCATTGAAAAAGAAGACATTACCATCTCAAACACATTAAAATCAAGTTCGGAGATGCTTGTTGGATATGTACCATTAAAAATAGAGGAAACTGAATTACTCGAAAACCGTGTAGTTCTTACAGGCGCAGGCGAGTGGACTGTTCCTGAAGGGACAACATATGTAAGAGCAGTTTTGATTGATGGTGGACAAAGCGGCCAACCTGGAGAAGATGGTCAACCTGGCAATATTGCGTGGTCTTCCAATGATTCCTCGAATAACACTAGCTCCGTGCCCGAAAATACGTTTGTCTCAACTACGGCATCAACATCACTCAGAAGCCAATCAGAAGGAAAAGGCGGAAAGAAAGGCCTTGGAGGCCTTGGAGGTAGAATTTTTCAATCGTCGCTCGATGTCACGGGCGGTCAAAAAATAGCGTATTCTTGTGGAAAAGCAACTGGCTATGGAGGGGAAAGTGTCACAACATTTGGCTCACTTTCGTCTGTTAGTGGGAATCGAAATAACCTTGGATATACTGATACAGTTACAGGAGAAACATATGCTTTAGCAGGAAAAGATGGAATTGATGGAGGAGATGGTGGAGGCCCTGGTGAGCCTGGTAAGGATGCTGGAACTGCAAAAGGCGGAGAAGGAATAAGCCAAAGAGGATATTCTGACAGAAAAACATCCTCAGGAAGTAATGTTAATACTCTTTGGTTTGATTCTGAGGCAAATTGTGAGGCAGATTGTGGTGGCGCAGGAGGAGGTGGTGCCGGAGGGAACGGAGAAAATGGTAGCCCAGCACTGGTAGCCAGTAAAGCGACCGTTTTCTATACAGGCGCAAGCTCCACATACAATGGAGCAAACGCAGAAGGAGAGGCATATCAACATGGCGGTGGAAGCGGGGGAAAAGGTAAAGATGGAGATAATGCATCGTCGTATGGTTCAGGCGGAAGTGGAGGAAGCGGTGGTGGCGGCGCTGGAGTATGTGGGTCAGTAAGATTTTCTGTAACAAATAAACTAAAATGGTCTAATCGTGCAGGTGGAACCAGTAAGACGGAAACTCTTAATGTCCGGTGCACTGCCTACATTTATGTAAAAAAGGCTTCAGTTGTAACTGGTGGAGCAGGAGGAAACGGGGGGAGCTCAATGGATGGATGCATTATTTTGTATTATGGCGTTCCCCAGAAGATAGTCTCCGGCCCAGTGAAAGATAAAAATGGCCGCGTTGTTCTGGACAAGCTTGGCCGTCGGCTAATTGTGTGAGGTGAGAAAATGGAACTGACTCTGGAGGAGCGTGTAGCGGCACTTGAGCGGAAATTATTAGCCAGAGAAGCGGCAGAAGAACCGACCGAATACTACACCAGCAAATACAGCGGTGAGGAGATCGACGCGCTGCTGGACAAAGCGGCAGGAGGGGGCACGTCGCCACGCCGAAACATCCTGGACAATTGGTACTTCGTGGGCGGCGGCTCCCAGCAGGGCGGCGGGCAGTTCCCCATTAACCAGAGGGTGGAGACGAGCCATGCCGGTTCAGGGGGATTCATAGACAGATGGAAGCTGAGTGGGGAAGGCACTGCAACCCTGGGCAGCGATGGAATCACTTTAACTGCTACAACAGGGAATCTGGAATTTATGCAATTTTTGGGCATTCCAAATGACCGTCTATTGGGAGAAACAGTTTGCCTCTCTGGACTGGTTGATGGAGACCTGCTATCGATGTCCACGTCTGCCCCGGAAGAAAAACCGAGTGCGTGGACAAATATCATAAACATTATCAAACCGTTTGGATTTGTCCAGTTTAATTATGACAATACGGCGGACAGGTTTTTTTGTAGCGTTATCGTCTCGGCAGGCAACAGCGTACTCCTGCAAGCATCTAAGCTGGAGCTTGGCTCCACCCAAACCCTCGCTTACCAGGACGAGGAGAGTAATTGGAAGCTCTTTGAGACGCCGGATTATGCCGGGGAGCTGGCAAAGTGCCAGAGATACTTTGTGCAGTTTCGCTCTGAAGAGCAGCGGTTTATCGGGATTGTACATCTGGACTCCGACAAATATGGACAGGGGGTGATTTGGACGCCGGTACAGATGCGTGCTATACCAACCGTTTCCGGCGCTGTCTCATTTTACGGCGGGGGCAATAATGGGTTGGTCGCTTCGGTTGCTCCTCTGGGTGTTGGTGCGACTGCTGTGCGTGTTAATATAACGCTACAGGACGCTGTGAGTACCAATTCTATTGTGTTTTTACATTCGAACGATATCCAGGGCGGTCCGGTCACGCTCTCCGCCGAACTTTAGCACTACAAAGGCCAGGGTAGTGACTGGCAGGCCAGAGTCTGCCCTATTTGGTCAAGTAGATAGAAATGAGGAGTAATATTCGATGAGTACACCCAATTTGACAATTCATCCCCCCTACATCGTATATGTCCAAACGGATAAGCAAGGCCGTATTACCGCCGTCAATTCCTCCGCCTTTGTTATCGGGGACTGGGGGACGGAGATTGAACGAGGTTACGGAGACAAATACCACCACGCCCAGGGTAACTACTTCCCCCAGCCCATCTACACCGAGGACGGCATCCCCCGGTACAAGCTGGAGGATGGCAAGGCAGTAGAGCGCACCGAGGAAGAGATTGAGGCCGACCGGGCCGCGATAGCAGAGCCTGGGCCCAGGGCGGAGGACGTAACGCTGGACGTGCTGGCCGAGCACGAGGCGCGGCTGTGTATGCTGGAGCTGACTACCACCATCTGAGAAAGGAGACACAATGACAACCGTATACAACCTTTGCAAGCTGCTCATCCAGAAGAACCGAACCGACGGCCTCCAGGACAAGATGGATGTCTATCTCGCCGCCGACCGGCTCACCCCGGAGGAGTACCAGGAGCTGGCCGGGCTACTGGCCCCGGAACAGTAATCAACAGCGGGATCGCTGGATAAAAGGATGTGAATCAAATGAGTAAGCTCATTACATACATCCCGCTCTCGTCCGTGGAGCGGATTGAGCTGAGAGTCACCAACTGCCGCAAGACACTTTCCCAGGTCAAGTCAGAGACTGGTGCCCACTATGTGTTGAATGGCGGCATGTGGAACCCAGATGGCTCGGCCTGCCCGCTGCTCAAGGTGGGTGGGGTAATGCGCTCCGGCACACCATGGAGGACAATGGGCTACGCCTGGGACAAGGGCCCGGACATCCGCATGACCTCCGAGTACGAGGGAGCGGCCAACTTTATCGCTGTGACCGCCCTCATTTCCTCCGGTAAGCCGGTGGATAAGCCCTCCTATGGCCCGGCCCAGGGAGGCAAGAGGGGGAGGAGCGCTATCGGCCTGCGCGGTGGCAGTCTGGCCCTCTATTGCTCTGGCGATGGAACCGGAGACGTGACCACGCCGGAGGAGTTGCGGGACGAGCTGGCCGGGCTGGGCTGGGCCTCCGCCGTTATGCTGGATGGGGGCGGCTCCAGCCAGTGCGACTTTGGCGGAGAGCGCATCACCGCCAGCCGCAAGGTGCACAACTGGATTTGCGTGTATCTCAAGCAGGCGGGCCAAGCACCGCCGGAACAGGAGGACAAGCCTATGAGCAAGCACACTGTATGCCTTGACCCCGGACACGGTCCGGGCAACGTCAACGGCTCCCCGGATGGCACCTACAAGGAGTGGGAGTTTACCTGGAATATGGCACAACGCGTCAAGGTGCTGTTGAAGGCCCAGGGGGTGGGCGTGGTGCTCACCAAGACGGCGGACAACTACCCCAGCCTGACGGAGCGGGCCGCCATCAGCAACAAAGCAAAGTCGGACTGCTTTGTGAGTATCCACACCAACGCGGCCGGGGAGGGCGGCTGGTCGAGCGCGTCCGGCCTGGAGATCTACACCAGCGCCGGGCCCATGACGGCCTCCCGCAATGTGCTGGCCTCCGACCTAGTCAACGCGTTCCACGCGGCGGGCGTAAGCCTCCGAAGCGAGCCTATCAAGCACAAGATGTATACCGTGCTCGCCAAGACGGACGCCCCCGCCGCACTCATTGAGTACGGCTTTCATACCAATAAGACGGACACGGAGTATCTCAAGGATAGCAAGTACCGGGACAAGCTGGCCGAGGCCACCGCAAAGGGCATCTGCACTTATCTTAACGTGAACTGGAAGAGGGATGAACCTGTGAGCGATTGGGAACAGGAGCGCGACGAAGCGTGGCAGGCCGCGAAAGAGGCCGGTATCCTGGACGGTACCCGACCCGAAGACTCTGTAACCAGACAGGAGCTGGCCGTCGTGCTGGACAGGCTGAATCTGATTTGATGGAGGTACATATTATGGACATTTCTTCTTTGGGTATCACTGGAGTAGCGGTTATCACTGTGATCTGCTTCTTGGCCGGTCAGGTCGTCAAGGCCACCGGCCTGGACAACAAGTGGATTCCCATCATCTGCGGTGCGTTTGGCGCGGCGCTGGGCATCCTCGGCATGTTTATTATGCCCGAGTTCCCGGCCAGCGATTATCTTACTGCCGCTGCCGTTGGGATTGTGAGCGGCCTCGCGGCCACTGGTATCAATCAGGTCTATAAGCAGTTGACTAAGGAGGGCTGATGCCCATGGAGTGGGTAGGCCCACTGATTTCCGGCGCGGCTGTGGTCTTGGTGGCGATTATCGAGGCCGTCGCCGCGCGGGAGCGGAAACGCATCAAAGCGGACAATCAGAAGAGCGATGCCCTTATGAATGGGGTACAGGCTCTGCTAAGACGCGAAATCATTGCCGAGTACAACCACTACTCGGAACATCGCTATATCCCGATCTACGGTATGGAGAACGTGCTGGACATGTACAACGCCTACAAGGCATTGGGCGGGAATGGGATGGCGGCAAAACTGGTGGAGGCCCTGAAACAACTGCCCACAGAGCCGCCGGAAGAATGAGGTGCAGGACGTGTCAAAAGCGCTGATTCGATTTCCTGGAAGATTAGAGGAGTTGACTACCTCAGAAATGAAGCGCTCCATCCACGAGGCCAATCTGGGGAGAGACGACACGCAGATTGCGGAGCTCTATCTGCTGGAACGGAAAGCGCAGGTTGACACGGCCGATTGCTGCGGGATAGACCGGAAAACGCTCCACCGGCACCTGCCCTTCATCTTTGAAAAGGTGGAGTTCACGGCAAACAAGCTGGGATTCCTCCAAAAAGGTACATAACGCCCCCAAACTTCCGCTGGAATGTCCCCCGGCGGAAGTTTTTTTATGCGACAATATCAATAGGAGGACGTGAGGATACAGGGTTGGTACACGTCGCCGCCCTCCTCACGGACTCCTTATTTTTATGGATAAGGACGTGTTGGATATGACTCTAATCGAGAGGATGGTGGCCGCTGGCATGTCCCGCGATTGCGCCGCCGAAACAGCGATGTGGTACATGGCACAGGGAGATGACGAGGGCCTAGAGGATTACGTAACCGCATTGGAGGCGGGGAAGGAGGCGCGTCAGTATGGCGTTTCCTAATTACACCTACCCGGCTTATGGGGCCTACAATCCTGTTACCCCGTTTGCTCCGGCTCCACAAGTATATCAGCCCCAGCAGCCTGCTCAGCAACCGTCACAGGCCATTCAGGCACAGGGGAATGTAAACACACAGCCTGCCTTTTTTTGCCGTCCTGTGGCCTCTAGAGAAGAAGCGCTGGGGGTCCCGGTTGACTTCATGGGTGCTCCAATGTTTTTCCCCGACCTCGCTCATAATGTGGTCTATATGAAACGCTTCAATACCAATACCGGAGCTGCTGATGTGTTTGAGTTTCACGGCCAACAGGAGGCAAGAGACCAGCAGATAGAGAATCCGGCCCCGGCTTTCGCACCGCTGGATGAATTTATGGACATGAAGGACACCATCAACAATTTGAAGGACGAGATAGAACGGCTGAAAAAGCCCGCTTCTGGTGGAAAGGCAGGGAAAAAGAATGATGCCTCCGATGAATAATCCCATGACGGCCATGCTCCAGATGGCGCGGAACGGCGGGAATCCCATGCAAATGCTCCAGCAGATGGCTGGACAGAATCCGCAGGCAGCTCAAGCTATGCGGCTCATTCAAGGGAAAAACCCGCAGCAGCTTCGCCAGACTGCGGAAAACATGGCAAAACAGAGGGGAACCTCCGTTGAGGAAATTGCACGACAACTAGGTATACCCATGAAATAAAATAGAGCACTCTTTATCAGTTTTCGGGTCTTGATAAAAACCGCTCTTTGGAAACATCCGGGGAGCGTACGGCCCCGATGTAATAACTGACAAAGGAGTATATACAATGGATAACGATTTTGCGACTGGCTATGCTCTTGGCTCCGACTCCAACGGCGGCAACTGTAACAATGGCGGCTTTTGGGGTGGCGATGGCTGGTGGGCTATCATCATCTTCGCTATGATTTTTGGCTGGGGCCGCGGCGGCTTCGGTGGTTTCGGCGGTGGCGGTGCCAGCACCGATCCCGGCCTCCAGGGATTGGCTACTCGCGCCGATGTCAATGAGGCCATTGCCTTCAATGGTGTGGAGCGCGGCATCTCTGCTATCCAGCAGGGCATCTGTGACAGCACCTATGCCCTGAACAACAGCATCACCAGCGGCTTCAACAACACCAATGTGGCGCTGCTTCAGGGCTTCAACGGTGTCCAGTCTCAGATGTGCAACATGGCCGCTCAGGCACAGGACTGCTGCTGCCAGACACAGCGCGCCATCGACGGCGTGAATTACAACATGGCTACCAACACCTGCGCCATCCAGAATACCATCCAGGGCAGCACCCGCGATATTCTGGAGAACAACAATTCCAACACCCGCGCCATTCTGGATTTCCTGACTCAGAGCAAGATTGATTCCCTTCAGGCGGAAAACCAGTCCCTGAAGCTGGCTGCCTCTCAGGCCAACCAGAACAGCTATCTGACCGCCACTCTGGACGCTCAGACCTCTGAACTGATTCGGCGCATCAATCCAATGCCCGTGCCCGCTTACCAGGTGCCCGCCCCCTATCCCTATTGCGGGACCTACAACAACGGCTGCGGTTGTGGCTGCTAAACTTACGAGGAATCCTCGTAAGTTGGTCTTCCGGCTTTGCCGTGACTATTTCGGGGCGGCGGGCTAAGTGTCTGCCGCCCCTGATTCTTGGAGGTATTTTATGTCTTGTAAGCCTGTTTGCCGCCTGTGCGACAACCTGGTGCTAAGCCAGGCGGTCACCTTTACCGGCGGCAACCTTGAAATCAATCTGCCTGCCGGTGCCTACAACAACGGCGGGAAGTATTGTATTGTGGTAGCCCAGTCCATCCCGGCCACAACTACCATCAATGCACCTGTGTACATTACTATTGGTACGGGGACAGAGCTATATCCCCTTACCAAGCGTAACTGCGCGCAGGTGACTGCCTGCGGCATCCGTACTCGCACCCGCTACTCCGTCTGTGTGGTGACTACCCCCACCGGCGGCTCGTTCCGCATGTTGGGGCAGCCCTGCTGCTCTCCCAGTAACAATCTTGCCAGTATTGACGGCGGTGCTGCACCCGCCCCTACGGCGTAAGGAGGGGTCAAAATGAAACGATCTACTCGGATGATGCTCATGTCCAGTGGCAACAATCGCCGCTACAACGACGGACGGAGCTACGACAACTACGATGTCGATGATAAGTTTCGTGACCGCCGTGGCCGGGAGCATTACGACAATGGCCGTTATGCACCGCGCTCTGAGATGATGGAGCCGGAGGATCGGGGCTATCGCCGTTACTCTGATGGGCGTTTTGCCCCACGGAACGATGGCGGTATGTGGGTAGAGAGCCGATACTGGGATGATCGGATGTACGGTCCCCGGTCTCACTACGGCTACCCCTACGTCCCCCCGGTCTATCGGGAGGATGGGAGCGCATACACAGAGCGACGGGAGATGAATCGTCCCATGAACAAAATCGGATTCGCTATCTCTGGCGAAGGTGAAATGAGGACTCCGAGAGAGTTTGACCATGACTACCGCATGGACGAGATGGCATACAGAAAAGGTGGAGAACATATGACAGGTTATGGGGCATCTTCCAGCTATATTCCTTTCACCAAGGAGATGGCCGATGAATGGTCTAAGCATATGGACAACGAGGATGGCACCCGTGGCGCTCACTGGACGCTGGAGCAGGCCAAACAGGTCATGGCCCAGCGTGGGATTGAGTGCGACCCCATCCAGTTCTGGGCGGCCCTCAACATGGTCTATAGTGACTACGTTAAAGTAGCCAAGAAGCACGGTGTCGGCGATAAGATTGATTTTTACGCCGACATGGCAAAATCGTTCCTCTGTGACAAGGACGCGCCGGAGGACAAGCTGGCCCGCTATTACGAGTACATCGTGAGGGGCTAAACAAGGGGCGGGGGCAATAGCCTCCGCCCTCTATTTTTGAACTTTTTCATCTGTTTGCTATTTGCACATATTTACACCGAAAGTTACGCACTAGCTACATACTAGCTACAAAAAATCCTGTAAGCATTGCAATCACTAGCTTTATTTTCACTACGAATTACAAAGCGTTTAAGACCCCGGAACATTTTACCCCAGAACCCGTCTAAAAAGCAAACCATATTATAAAAGGAGGGTGTTCCATGAAGAAACGAAAGCTGCTGGCCCTGTGCCTTGTGCCGGCCCTGCTGGCCGGGTGCGCCGCCCCGGCGGGGGTGACCGACCTGTCCCGGCAGTTCGAGGCGGGCGACCCCGCGCCCCCGGCGGCCGACCCGGCGGCGGACGCCGCCATCGGCACCCTGGGGGCGGAGCTGCTGCGGGCGGCCCGCGAACCGGGGGAGAACACCCTGCTCTCCCCGCTGTCTGTGGCCCTGGCCCTGTCCATGACGGCCAACGGAGCTGCGGAGGACACCCTGGCGGAGTTCGAGGCTCTGCTGGGGGCGGACGTGGAGGCCCTCAATGCCAACGCCGCCTCTCTGCTGGCTGATTACGCCGCCCTGGGGGGCTCCACGGAGTGCTCCATCGCCGACAGCCTGTGGCTGGACGGGCGGCTGGAGGCCAACCAATTATTCCTCTCCCGGTGTACGGCGTTCTATGGGGCACAGCTCTATCAGGCCGATCTGGACACCGACGGGGCCCGCCGGGCGGTGAATAACTGGGTGGGGGAGGTCACCCGCGGGCTGATCCCGGAGGTGCTGGCCGAGACGCCCGCCCCCGAGACCGTCCTGCTGCTGGTCAACGCCCTCTACCTGAAAAACGCCTGGGCCAGCGAATTTGATCCGCTGGACACCCGCCCCGGGGACTTCACCGCCGCAGACGGGAGTGAGACCGAGACGGACTTCCTCTGCAACGGCCTGCGCGCCGAGCAATACTTCGCCGCGGAGGGGGCCGCCGGGGTGGTGCTCCCCTATGACGACGGGCGGCTGGGCTTCCTGGCCGTGCTCCCCGACGGGGAGCTGGACGCCTGGCTGGAGACGCTGGACGGGGATACCCTGCCCGCCCTGCTGGCGGCCGCAGAGGAGGAACGGGTGCTTCTCCGGCTGCCCAAGTTCGAGGCGGAGTGGGGCGGAGAACTGTCCGACGCCCTGGCCGCCATGGGGCTGGAGACCGCCTTCGATCCCGGCCGGGCCGACTTCTCCGCCCTAGGCACCGCGCCGGACGGGCCGCTGTACGTCAGTTCTGTCGTCCACAAGGCCCGCATCGAGGTCAACGAGAAGGGCACCGAGGCTGCCGCGGCCACTGTGGTGGAGGTAGAGGACGCGGCCGCGCCCACAGACTACCGGGAGCTGGTGCTCGACCGGCCCTTCTGCTACGCCGTGGTAGATTTGGAGCGGGGCGTACCGCTGTTTCTGGGTACCTTTGAGCGGCCCTAGCGGGCGGGGATAAACCCCGCCCCTACAATGCCGGAGGGGGGTAAGCCTGCCCGTAGGGGCGGCCCTTGTGGCCGCCCGCCCCTTCGCGCCGGGTGGTGTGCGCGGCTCTGCCGATTGCGGGCGGGGATAAACCCCGCCCCTACAATGCCGGAGGAGGGTAAGCCTGCCCGTAGGGGCGGCCCTTGTGGCCGCCCGCCCCTTCGCGCCGGGTGGTGTGCGCGGCCTTGTCGAATACGGGCGGGTGTGGGCACCCGCCCCTACGTTTCCGGCACAGGCACACACTCGTTCGCCGCCCCTGGAAGTCCGTAGAGGGCGACGCCCCAGGGCGGCTTCTCTTGCCCTGCGGGGCCATTCCCCTTCTGCCTACATCGCTCCGCCCCTACCAAATGGCCCCGTTTTGTGGTATCCTAGGAAAAAAGGAGGCGGTGGACATGGTGCTCTGGCTGGGGGAGGGGGACGCCTATGCCCTGCTGGGGGAGCTTCTGCGG
>NZ_CAXSQB010000046.1:0-28665 GCF_964239415.1 Clostridium sp. ATCC BAA-442
CCCCCCCCCCCCCCCCCCCCCCCCCCCCCCCCCCCCCCCCCCCCCCCCCCCCCCCCCCCCCCCCCCCCCCCCCCCCTGTGTGTCTGGCCTATAGCTGGTCGCTGTCCACCAGAATGTTGTCAGTGCCGTGCTGCTCGAACTCGGCAATATAGGCGTCAATGCGGCTGGACAGCTCCTCATAGTTGTTCTGGTCGATGGAGGCGTCCTCCATATCCCGGCGGGCCAGATCCTCGGCCAGGATATCGAAGAACACGTTGTTCTCATATTCCATGATCGCCTCGTGGATGCCGCCCTCGGCAAAGGCGCGGGAGGGCACCACCTCGCCCTGCCAGTCCTCGGCCAGCACGCCCATGCCCTCCTCCCGGGCCTTGGCAAAGAGCAGGCTCTCCACGTCGTCGTAATCCTTGAACCGGTCGTCGCCGCGGGTGGAGTTCAAAATCCAGTTGCCGATATAGGCCATATCCAGCAGGCGCCGGAATTGTTTGGTCGTCAGTTCCAGCTTCATCACACGAAACCTCCTCGCTGTCATGACGTTGCGGGGCGTGAACGGCCATCCCCTACCTCATATTATAGTCAGCCCCGCCAAAATGTCAAACGGGGAGAGCGTCGGAAAACATGAAAACGCCCCTTGTCTTCCGGTAAATTTTCGCATATCATTATACAGATAACAAATTTGCGCTCTTTTTATTAGGAGGAATCGCCTTGGATGACAGACCCATCGGCGTGTTCGACTCCGGCCTGGGCGGGCTGACCACGGTACGGGAGCTGTGCCGCCTGCTGCCGGAGGAGGATATCGTCTATTTCGGGGACACCGGACGGGTACCTTACGGCAGCCGCTCCCGGGATACCATTGTGAAATATGCGCGGCAGGACGTGGCCTTCCTGCGCACCTTCGATCTCAAGGCTATCGTCATCGCCTGCGGCACCGTGTCCACCACCGCGCTGGACGTGCTGGCGGCGGAGAACCCCATCCCGGTTTTGGGGGTGGTGGCCCCGGCGGCCCGCGCCGCGGCCCAGGCCACCCGAAGCGGGAGCATCGGCCTCATCGGCACCCAGGCGTCCATCCGCAGCGGCGCCTACGAGCGGCTCATCCGGGCGGAGAACCCGGCGGCCCGGGTGCTGGCCCAGCCCTGCCCCCTCTTTGTACCCCTGGTGGAGAACGGCCGCTTCCGCCCCGGCGACGTGGTCATCGAGACGGTGGCGGCGGAGTACCTGGCCCCGCTGAAGGCGGCGGGGGTGGACACCCTGGTGCTGGGCTGCACCCACTACCCCCTGCTGGAGGAGGTCATCGGGGCCTATATGGGGCCGGAGGTGCGCCTCATCAACTCCGGCGCCGAGGGCGCCCGGGCGGCGGCGGACTGCCTGCGGGAGCGGGACGCCCTGGCCGGGCCCGGGCGGGGGAGCTGCCGCTGCTTTGTCAGCGACCGGCAGGAGGACTTCTCCCGCCTGGCCTCTACTTTCCTGGGCTGGGATGTAGCCCAGGCGGTGGAGCAGGTGGATATCAGCCAATATTGAGGGGAAAGCCCTTTACATCTGAGGCTCCATTGGGTATAATAATGTGCAATTTGCAGTTTGAACGTGGGACAAGGAAGGAACAACCATGGAGAACAACGTGATTATTTCCATCCAGGGAAAGCAGTCCTTTGAGGCACAGGACGATGACACCATCGAGCTGGTCACGGAGGGCTGCCTGGAGCCCGACGGGGATGACGGCTACACCCTGAGCTATCAGGAGAGCGAGCTCACCGGCCTGGAGGGTACCCTGACCACCTTCCAGATCGAGCGGGACCGGGTCACGCTCCTGCGGGTGGGGGAGGTCAACTCCCAGATGGTCTTTGAGGAGGGCCGCCGGCACCTGTCCATGTACGACACCCCCTACGGCGCCCTGTCCGTAGGCATCAACACCCGCAAGATGCGGGCCGAGCTGGACGCCAGGGGCGGCAGCATCGAGATCGACTACGCCATCGAAATCGACCACGCGCTGGCGGGCCAGAACCTGTTCCGCATCCACGTGCGGGAGAAGGGGCCGGCCATCAAGCAGTGACTATCCCGCGCGGCGATTTCGATGAGCGCGCCAGTTGGCGCGTACAAGAGTTTCGCCCTGAGGCGAAACCTTGATGCCGCGGCAATTTACTGCACAGCCGTCGGCGGCTTTGCCGCCATACGGATGTGGCGTACCCCCTGCGGGTACTTGCCGCGAGCAGATAAAACCGGTAGGGGCCCCCACGGCACCCGTGCCGTGGGGCAATCGACCACGCGCTGGCGGGCCAGAACCTGTTCCGCATCCACGTGCGGGAGAAAGGGCCGGCCATCAAGCAGTGACTATCCCGCGCGGCGGCCGGCTGCGCGGCACACAGAGAGATGAATCGAAAAGGAGATAGAACCATGTCCAACATGATCCAGGCGGCCCGGGAGCAGGTCGCCGCTCTGACCCAGGCGGCCTATGAGAAGGCCGCGGCGGAGGGCCTGCTGCCCGCCGGCGCGGAGGTCAAGGCCACCATCGAGATTCCCAAGGATGTCACCCACGGGGATTACGCCTCCTCCTTCGCCATGGCCGGGGCCAAGGCCCTGCGCAAGGCTCCCCGCCAGATCGCCGAGGTGATCGTCAGCCATCTGGATCTGGCCGGCACCTTTTTTGACAAGGTGGAGATCGCCGGCCCCGGCTTCCTGAACTTTACCCTGGGCAGCAAGTGGTACGGCGGCGTGCTCGCCGACATCCAGGCCGAGGGGGAGACCTATGGCGCGGTGGATGAGGGCCGCAGCGAGAAGGTGATGGTGGAGTTCGTCTCCGCCAACCCCACCGGCCCCATGCACATCGGCAACGCCCGGGGCGGCGTGCTGGGCGACGCCCTGGCCGCCGTGCTGGAGCGGGCGGGCTACGACGTGTGGCGGGAGTTCTACGTCAACGACGCGGGCAACCAGATCCACAAGTTCGCCATGAGCATCGACGCCCGCTATCTCCAGTTGGTGCTGGGGGAGGAGAACGTCCCCTTCCCCGAGGACGGCTACCACGGCGACGACATCAAGGAGCTGGCCCAGGGCTTCTACGACCAGCACGGCGCCGGCTGGAAGGACAAGAGCGAGGAGGAGCGGCAGGAAGCCATGGCCGAGTACGGCCTGTCCGTCAACATCCCCAAGATGAAGGAAGATCTCCGCCGCTACAAGATCGAGTACGACGAGTGGTTCCTGGAGTCCACCCTCCACGACAGCGGCTATGTGGCCGAGACCGTGGAGCTGCTGGCCGGCAAGGGCTGGACCTATGAGAAGGACGGCGCCCTGTGGCTCAACACCACCGCCCTGCTCAAGCAGAAGTTCCTGGCCGAGGGCAAGAGCCAGGAGCAGGTGGACAAGCTCGACCTGAAGGACGACGTGCTCCGCCGGGCCAACGGCTTCTACACCTATTTCGCCGCCGACATCGCCTACCACCGCAATAAGCTGGAGCAGCGGGGCTTCTCCAAGGCCATCAACATCTGGGGCGCCGACCACCACGGCCACGTGGCCCGCCTCCAGGCCGCCCTGGACGGCCTGGGCCTGGACGGCTCCCACCGGCTGATCATCGTGCTGATGCAACTGGTCAATCTCCTCCAGGACGGCCAGC
This sequence comes from Clostridium sp. ATCC BAA-442, assembly GCF_964239415.1. Lineage (NCBI taxonomy): Bacteria > Bacillati > Bacillota > Clostridia > Eubacteriales > Clostridiaceae > Clostridium > Clostridium sp. ATCC BAA-442. Next base: position 3,599 of record NZ_CAXSQB010000046.1, read on the forward strand.
CCGTCCGCATGTCCAAGCGCTCCGGCAAGGCCATCGCCCTGCGGGATCTGCTGGACGAGGTGAGCGTGGACGCCGCCCGCTTCTTCTTCAACTCCCGCTCCTCCACCTCCGCCCTGGACTTCGATCTGGATCTGGCGGTGCGGGAGGACAGCGAGAACCCGGTCTACTATGTCCAGTACGCCCACGCCCGCATCTGCTCCCTCATTGCCCGGCTGGCCGAGGAGGGATACCTCGTGCCCGACGCGGCGGCGGTAGACCCCGCCCTCTACGCCACGGCGGAGGAGAAGGCCCTTATCAAAACCCTGTCCCAACTGCCCGAGGTCATCCGCCTGGCCGCCCGGGATTACGATCCCTCCGGCGTCAACCGCTATCTGGTGACCCTGGCCGGGGAGTTTCACCGCTTCTACAATGCCTGCCGTATCAAGGGTGAGGAGGCGGCGGTGCTCGCCGCCCGCCTCAAGCTGGCCGACACGGTGCGCGCCGTCATCGCCAACTGCCTGTCCCTCATTGGCGTGGCGGCCCCGGAGAAAATGTAACAATCGCAAATGCGCGGCGCCGGGGGCCACCTGGCGCCGCGCGGCTGCGGCGGGCTGGGGAATCCTGTCAGTACAGCATGGCGGTTCCTTACATTTGTATAAAAGAAATAAAAACTTTTTCTTAATAATCTGTTAATTGGTATGTAACACTCTTGTAATCTTTTTGAAACGTGGTATGATAGGCACTACGCGCAAACGGGGCGTCTCCCGCAGCGCGTGCTCCATCCGCCCAAACTATGGAGGATTACAAGAATGACTATGTTGGAACTTGTCAAGCATCTCAATTTTGCTGTGGTGGTTCTGTTTACCCTGCTCTACCTGTACCAGGGCTTCTATGTAGTGGTGGGGCTGGTTCGCCGCCGCTGGCAGGACCGGCACCAGCCAAGCCGCCTGCACCGCTTCGCCGTGATCGTATCCGCCCGCAACGAGGAGGGGGTCATCGGGGAACTGCTGGAGAGTCTGAACCGGCAGAATTACCCAAAGGAGCTGCTGGATCTCTATGTGGTGGCCGACAACTGCACCGACGACACCGCCGGGGCGGCCCGCCGGGCCGGCGCGTTCGTGTACGAGCGCTTCGACCAGGTACATAAGGGCAAGGGCTACGCCATGGACTACCTCTTCCGCCGACTCAAAGAGGAGGGGAAGGACTGCTATGACGGCTACTTCGTCTTTGACGCGGACAATCTGGTGGACGCCAATTTTGTCGCCGAGATGAACCGCACCTTTGACCAGGGCTACGATGCGGTGACCTGCTACCGCAACTCCAAGAACTTCGCGGCCAACTGGATCTCCGCCGGCTACTCCATCTGGTTCCTGCGGGAGGCCCGGTTCCTCAACTTCCCCCGCACCCTGCTGGGCACCAACTGCCACGTGTCGGGCACCGGCTTCCTGGTGTCCGCCCGGGTCATCGAGGACAACGGCGGCTGGCCCTTCCACCTGCTCACCGAGGATATCCAGTTTTCCGTGGACTGCGCCATCCAGGGCAAGAGGATCGGCTACTGCGACAAGGCGGTGGTCTACGACGAGCAGCCCACCACCTTCCGGCAGTCCTGGGATCAGCGGCTGCGGTGGTCCAAGGGCTTCTACCAGGTGGACCGGGAGTACACCCTCCCCCTGCTGAAGGGCTGCTTCCGCCGGGGCCGCCTGGGCACTTCCTGCTACGACATGTTCGTGACGGTGGCGCCCGGCATGCTGCTCACCCTGCTGATGATTCTCTTTAACGGTGTGATCTTGGCGGCCTGCCTTACCCAGCCGGCCTATCTGGCCACCCGCATCATCCATGAGACCGTGGGCTTCATGGGCTCCGCCGTGTGGAATTTCTATGTGGGCCTGCTGTTCTATGGGCTGATCACGGTGCTGTCCGAGTGGCGTCACATCGACGCCGCGCCGGTGCAGAAGCTGGGGTATGTCCTCACCTTCCCGATCTTTATGTTTACCTACATTCCCATTTCCATTGCCGCACTGGTGCAGAAGGTGGAGTGGAAGCCCATCTACCACACCGCCACTAAGAAAATCAACGAGCTGGGATAAACAAAGAGGGGCCGCGGATACTCCCGGCCCCTCTTTGTTTTGCCTATATGAGTTCCCTTTTACCCTTCGGACTGATTTAGGCTTACCGAACAATTCATTTGTGGAAGTGACGGAGAGATATATAAGAAAAGTCTCCACAGGATTTTGAAACCTTGTGGAGACTTGTTTATTTACAGTATTTTTGCTTTGGACGGCTTATCGGCATTGTATATCACCTGCACAATGCTCCCCACCTTGGGAACAGGGGCTCCGACGCTGATCCATTTTCTTTTTGTGTACGCCTTTCCATCAACTATGTATTCAATCTTGACGATGTAAGGAAATTCAGCACCATCCAGTGCGTGCATTCTCATGGGCTTTCTGTTTACCTTCATCCACCACTGTTTTGCTGCGGCAATCACAGTTCCTGTTGTTTGCTTGTCCATAAATATCCTCCTTGTGTTCTTTTAGAAAAAGAACAGTTCTTCAAATTTTTTGTCTAAGGCTATGCACAAAATCAACGCCAATTTTGCGGTCGGATTGAATTGTCCTGTCTCGATTGAACTGATCGTATTGCGGGATACACCGACCATATCTGCGAGCTGCTGTTGAGATAAGCCCTTTTCACTGCGAGCTGCTTTGAGATTGTTTTTTAATATCAGCTTTTCGTTCATTGACACACCACGCTTTTGACTACAAGTGCAGTGGCGAATGCGATGGCAAAAATTATTTCAACAATTCCCCAAATCAGATTTCGGCGGTTCTTCAACTTTTTATACAATACAATACTGCCACTGCCTTGCATTGCAAAATATACAAGCCAGCCAACCAGTCCGATTTCTGGGATATGAAAAAGTAGTTCGCTTGCAAAGACCAATACGGCACATATAATTGCGCCTACAAGCATTCCTACTCTCGAAGCTGTTCCATAAGCCATCATTTCACACTCATCATGTCTGCCTTCATTCTCTTCACGACTCATTTTGAGTATTTCTTCTTTGTTCATATTATCACCTTTGCCTGCCAAGTTTTCTTTGCACAGTTTGATTATACTTGTGCCAAGTTTTCTTGTCAATCACTTATATTATTTTAATTAATGTAAAAGAAAAATAGGAGGAAATTCGATTTCAACAAGACTTATCTATTATACGCCATCTTACTAATGTGACTTTTTAGTTAAATCGACGGCGTTGGAACCCATCAGTCCAAATGTATAAAGGGAGTATATTAGGCTGTACTTGCATTCCCGTATCGTTTTGTGATATACTATCTCCCAATCATGCAGCCATGCAATTTTAGGAGGAATAAAACAATTATGGACACCATCCCCCCCTTATCCCTGCCCATCCTGCTGGACGGAGCCACCGGCTCCGAGCTGTATAAGCGGGGCATGCCCGCCGGCGCGTGCACGGAGCAGTGGGTGCTCGGCCACCCGGAGGCCCTGCTGGAGCTCCAGAGGGGTTATGTGGCGGCCGGCAGCCAGGTGCTGATCGCCCCCACCTTCGGGGCCAACCGGGTGCGGCTGGAGCAGCACGGTATCTTCGGGCAGGTGGCGGACTACAACCGCCGGCTGGTGGAGCTGTCCCGGCAGGCTGCCGGCGGCCGCGCTCTGGTGGCGGGGGACATGGCCCCCACGGGGCTGTTCATCGCCCCCTTCGGGGAGAGCAGCTTTGAGGAGCTGGTGGCCATCTATACCGAGCAGGCGGCTGCCCTGGCGGCGGCGGGGGTGGACCTCTTCCTCATTGAGACCACCATGACCATGCCCGAGGCCCGGGCGGCGGTACTGGCCTGCAAGAGCGTGTCGGATCGGCCGGTGTGGGTCACCTTTACCTGCGACGAGAACGGCCGCACCCTCTCGGGCACCGACGTGCTGGCTGCCCTGATCGTCATGCAGGGCATGGGAGTGGACGCCTTCGGGCTGAACTGCTCCTCCGGCCCGGCGGAGATGCTGGAGCAGATGCGCCGCCTTACCCCCTACACCACCGTCCCGCTCATTGCCAAGCCAAATGCGGGCCTGCCCGAGACGGTGGAGGGGCAGGCGGTGTACCACTGCCCGCCGGAGGAGTTCGCCTCCTACGCCGCCGGCTTCGCGGCGGCAGGCGTTCGTATCTTCGGCGGCTGCTGCGGCACTACGGCGGAGCATGTGGCCGCCCTGCGCTCCGCGGTGGAGGCGGTGGATTTCTCCGCCTTCGTCCCGACCAGGCGGGACCCCGATGTGATCCCCTGCGCCAGTGAGAAGGAGGCCCGGTTCATTACGCCCGACATCGATGTGGGGGAGACCATCGAGTGCACCTCCGATCTGCTGGAGGATATTCTGGAGGCGGAGGAGAACGCCCCCCAGGGCGCGCTGAAGATCGCCATTTACGACGAGGACGACCTCTACACCTTTGCCGAGAACCAATACGCGGTGAAGGATGCGCTGTGCCTCTGGACCGACGTGCCCGAGCTGCTGGAGCAGGCCCTGCGGCTCTACCAGGGCCGGGCCTTCTGGGACGGCACCGGGGAGCTGGAGGCGGCCTTCCTCCAGGAGATGGCCCGGAAATACGGCCTGGTGCTGCTGTAAATCCCGTCAAGTCCCCTGTTCCAAAATCAGCGAAACCGCCAAAAAGCACGCCCTGTTTTTGGGGCGCGCTTTTTGTTTTGTGCCTTGACGGGCCAACCAAGATACGGTATCATAGGAGACGTCAAGAACATAAGAACACAAGATGTAGTGCCAAGCCTGGACGGGGTGTCTTTCCCTGTGTTGGCTTTTTTCATGAAGGAAGAAGGGGGCGGACAGCCATGACACTGACAAAGATCCGCAAGCGGGACGGCCGCCTGGCCGAGTTCAACGAGGAGAAGATCGCCCGCGCCATTGAGAAGGCGTTCAACGCCACCTACAAGCCCGGACGGGGGGAGGAGGCCAGAAAGCTGGCCGACGAGGTGCTCTCCATCCTGGAGGTGGAGGGGCAGGCCCAGCCCGATGTGGAGCACATTCAGGATCTGGTGGAGCGGGTGCTCATGGACAACGGCTATGTGCAGACCGCCAAGTCCTACATCCTCTACCGGGAGGAGCGCAGCCGCGCCCGGGAGATGAACACCCGGCTGATGAAGACCTATGAGGACATCACCTTCTCCAAGGCCAAGGACTCCGACATCAAGCGGGAGAACGCCAACATCGACGGGGATACGGCCATGGGGAGCATGCTCAAGTTCGGCTCCGAGGGGGCCAAGCAGTTCTACGACATGTTTGTGCTCAACCCCGACCACGCCCGGGCGCACCGGGAGGGGGACATCCACATCCACGACCTGGACTTCCTCACCCTCACCACCACCTGCTGCCAGATCGACATCAAAAAGCTGTTCGAGGGGGGCTTCTCCACTGGCCACGGCACCCTGCGGGAGCCCAACGACATCTCCTCCTACGCCGCCCTGTGCTGCATCGCCATCCAGTCCAATCAGAACGACCAGCACGGCGGCCAGAGCGTGGTCAACTTCGACTACGGCATGGCCGACGGCGTGCGCAAGACCTTCGCGCGGGTGTACCGCCAGAACCTGGCCCGGGCCCTCATGCTGCTGGAGGGCCGGGAGGACCCGGAGAGGGAGCTGAAGGCCCTTATGACGCAGCTCAAGGCCGACACCGGGCTGGTGCCCACCCTGGAGGACTGGGGGGATTACGCCGCCGCCGAGCGGGCGGCCCTGGTCCCCGCCTTCGGCACGGCGGAGCAGGTGGAGCGGGCCCAGGCCTTCGCCCACCAGCGGGCGGTGAAGGAGACCGACCGGGCCACCTACCAGGCCATGGAGGCCCTGATCCACAACCTGAACACCATGCACTCCCGGGCCGGGGCCCAGACCCCCTTCTCCTCCATCAACTACGGCATGGACACCTCCCCGGAGGGGCGCATGGTGATGAAGAACGTCATGCTGGCCACCGAGGCCGGCCTGGGGAACGGAGAGACCCCCATCTTCCCCATCCAGATCTTTCGGGTCAAGGAGGGGGTCAACTACAACCCCGGCGAGCCGAATTACGACCTGTTCCAGCTTGCCGTGCGGTGCTCCGCCAAGCGGCTGTTCCCCAATTTCTCCTTCCTCGACGCGCCCTTCAACCTGCAGTACTACAGGCCCGGCCATCCCGAGACCGAGATCGCCTACATGGGGTGCCGCACCCGGGTCATCGGCAACGTGTACGATCCCAGCCGGGAGATCTGCAACGGCCGGGGCAATCTGTCCTTCACCACCATCAACCTGCCCCGGCTGGCCATCAAGGCCAGGGGGGATCTGGACGTCTTCTTCGAGGGGCTGGACCGGATGCTGGATCTCTGCGTGGAGCAACTGCTGGAGCGCTTTGAGATCCAGTGCCGCAAGCACGTATACAACTACCCCTTCCTCATGGGCCAGGGGGTGTGGCTGGACAGCGACAAGCTGGACTGGGACGACGAGGTGCGGGAGGTGCTCAGGCACGGCACCCTCACCGTGGGCTTCATCGGCCTGGCCGAGACCCTCAAGGCCCTTGTCGGCGTCCACCACGGGGAGAGCGAGAAGGCCCAGGTGCTGGGCCTGGAGATCATCTCCCACATGCGGGCCCGCATGGACGAGGAGGCCGCCAAACGGGGCCTCAACTTCTCCCTCATCGCCACCCCCGCCGAGGGGCTGTCCGGCCGGTTCGTCAAGCTGGACCGGGCCCGTTACGGCTCCATCGAGGGGATCACCGACCGGGAGTACTACACCAACTCCTTCCATGTGCCGGTGTACTACCCCATCTCCGCCTACGATAAAATCCGGATTGAGGCTCCCTACCACGCCCTCACCAACGCCGGCCACATCAGCTATATCGAGATGGACGGCGATCCCACCGACAACCTGGAGGCCTTCGAGAAGGTCATCCGCTGTATGAAGGAGAGCGGCATCGGCTACGGCAGCGTCAACCACCCGGTGGATCGTGACCCGGTGTGCGGCTTCTCCGGCATCATCGGCGACCAGTGCCCCGGCTGCGACCGCACCGAGGCCGACGGCGTGCCCTTTGAGCGCATCCGCCGCATCACCGGCTATCTGGTGGGAACCCTGGACCGCTTCAACAACGGCAAGCGGGCGGAGGAGCGCGACCGGGTAAAGCACAGCGTGTAACAGAAAAGCCTTCCCCTGGGGGAAGGTGGCATTTGCGAAGCAAATGACGGATGAGGGGGATGGCGGCCTCGAACGCCGCAGGTTGAACTGTGCAGCCCTTCTCCTCATCCGCCTCGCGTTGCTCGGCACCTTCCCCCAGGGGAAGGCTCATTTGGGAGGTCAATACCATGACAGAATATCCCGCCATCCGTCTCAAGCGGGGAGAGGGCCGCGCCTTCAAGGCCGGCGGCCCCTGGATTTACGACAACGAGATTGCAGAGATTCTAGGCGAGCCCGCCGACGGCGGCATCGTCCTCATCGAGGACTACAACGGCTACCCCCTGGGGGTGGGCTTCCTCAACCGGGCCTCCACCATCGCGGTGCGCGTCCTGTCCCGGGACGCCGGGGCCGTCATCGACCGGGATTTCCTGGAGCGGCGGGTACGGGCCGCCTGGCAGTACCGCAAGGACACGGTGGACACCTCCTCCTGCCGGGTGATCTTCGGGGAGGCCGACTTCCTCCCCGGCCTGGTGGTGGACAAGTTTGCCGACGTGCTGGTGGTAGAGTCCCTGGCCCTGGGCATCGACCGGCTGAAATCCACCATTCTGTCTCTGCTGGTGGATATTTTGAAGGAGGACGGCATCTCCGTCCGGGGCATCTACGAGCGCAGCGACGCCAAGGTGCGCCTCAAGGAGGGCATGGAGCGGGTGAAGGGCTTCTTGTCCGACCCCTTCGATCCGGTGGTGGAGATTGTGGAGAACGGCGTCCGCTATCAGGTGGACGTGGCCGAGGGGCAGAAGACCGGCTTTTTCCTGGATCAGAAGTACAACCGGCTGGCCATCCAGCCCCTGGCCCGCGGCGGCCGGGTGCTGGACTGCTTCACCCACACCGGGGCCTTCGCCCTCAACGCTGCCAAGGGCGGCGCGGCGGAGGTGCTGGGGGTGGACGCCTCGGAGCTGGGGGTGGCCCAGGCCACGCAGAATGCCGCCCTCAACGGCATGTCCGACCGGGTACGCTTTGCCTGCCGCGACGTGTTCGAGCTGCTGCCGGAGCTGGAGCGGAAGGGCGAGAAATTTGACCTGGTGATCCTGGACCCGCCCGCCTTCACCAAGTCCCGCGCCTCAGTGAAGAAGGCGGTCACCGGCTACCGGGAGATCAACCTGCGGGGCATTAAGCTGGTGAAAAACGGCGGCTATCTGGCCACCTGCTCCTGCTCCCACTTCATGACGCCGGAGCTGTTCACCAAGACCATCGGGGAGGCCGCCCGGGACGCCCGCCGCCGCCTGCGGCAGGTGGAGTACCGCACCCAGTCCCCCGACCATCCGGTGCTGTGGGGGGCCGACCAGTCCCTCTACCTGAAGTTCTATATCTTCCAGGTGGTGGACGACGCATAAAGCGAACAGGGGCGCCGCATCCGCCCCCCCCCCCTGCTGTTTGAGGGAGGAAGCGCCATGCGCATCGCCAATACCGTATCCGACTCCATCGTGGACGGCCCCGGCCTGCGGTTCACCGTCTTCACCCAGGGCTGTCCCCACCGCTGCCCTGGATGCCACAACCCGGGCACCCACGACCCAGCCGGGGGGCGGGAGGTCTCGGTGGCGGAGCTGGCGGCGGAGCTGTCCGGCAATCCGCTGACCGACGGCCTCACCCTCTCCGGCGGGGAGCCCTTCTGCCAGGCGGCGGAGTGCGCCGCCCTGGCCCGCATCGCCCGGGAAAGGGGCTTGAACGTGTGGGCCTATACGGGGTATACTTATGAGAGACTGCTCGCCGGAGAGGTGCCGGACGCGCTGGCCTTGCTGGAGCAGGTGGACGTGCTGGTGGACGGGCCCTTTGTGGAGGTGGAGAAGTCCTACGCCGCCCTGTTCCGGGGGAGCGCCAACCAGCGGCTGATCGACGTGCCCAAGTCCCTGGCCGCCGGGGCGGTGGTGCTGTGGGAGCGGCCCGATCCCCTGGCCCACTTCACCCGGCCGGAGTCGTAAGGCCGGGCGGCCACAAGGGCCGCCCCTACAGATGCGGGTGACCGCGCAGGCCCGGGCGTAGGGGCGGGGGTTGTCCCCGCCCGCCATCTGGAGGCATGGCTGTGTGGCCGACTTGGAGACACGCGGGCCGCCTGACACGCTGTTTCTCCCGAAGCGGCACAAATCTGCGGCGGCCGGGCGGCCACAAGGGCCGCCCCTACAGACACGGATGACCGCACAGGCCCGGGCGTAGGGGCGGGGCTTGTCCCCGCCCGCCATCTGGAGGCATGGCTGTGTGGCCGACTTGGAGACACGCGGGCCGCCTGACACGCTGTTTCCCCCGAAGCGGCACAAATCCGCGGCGGCCGGGCGGCCACAAGGGCCGCCCCTACAGATGCGGATGACCGCACAGGCCCGGGCGTAGGGGCGGGGCTTGTCCCCGCCCGCCCCGTGCCGGCGTGTGGACGGCGGGGGGATGAGAGTGCCGGTCCCTGCGGCGTGCGTGTAGGGGCGGATGCCTACATCCGCCCGTGTGCAGCCAGCCCCGCGCCGGTGCGCAGGCCCAGCAGAAAGGCGTGGGCGGCGGAAAAGGCCCGAATTGCCTCTATATCAGTCCATAGATCCGGCGTGCATTCGTTTTTGACCAGATCGTGATGGTACTCGTCTGCTGCGTCCATGGGCATGGCGTCTATATACGACTGGATATACTGGGTATACAAAAATTGCACAAAGTCAGTCATGCCTTAAATCCCCTCTACACGAATTATGATGATGTTATTATACTACACGAAATTTGATGATGTGTCAAGGGGGAAGGAGAAGAAAATGGAGATTATTTTGCCCAGACTGGCTGAACGGCTGAAACCCCTCAGAAAGAGGTTTGGAAGGACTCAAAAGGATATGGCGGAACTGTTGGGTGTCACAGAGCGCCACTATCAAAAGATTGAATATGGCCACATCAATGTCTCTGCCACCACGCTGATTCTCTTGGCGGACTATTTTCACGTGACAACCGATTACCTGTTGGGACGGGAGGATACCGATGACCATCATTGACAAGGAGACCTGGCCCCGCCGGGCCCATTACGACTTTTTCACCCCCATGTCCGACCCCTTCTACACCCTGACGTTCCCGGTGGACGTGACCCCCCTGCGGGCCTGGTGCAGGGCCAATGCCATGCCCTTTTACCCGGCCATGGTGTTCGGCGTCACCAAGGCCATGGAGGCGGTGGACGCCTTCCACTACAAGGATCGGGACGGGGTGATCGTCCGCCACGACACCCTGGTGCCCAGCTTCACCGACCTGAAACCGGGCAGCGAGCTGTTCCAGATTGTCACCGTGGAGGCGGGGGAGGATGCGGCGGACTTCTGCCGCCGGGCCAAGGCCCAGGCGGCGGCCCAGACCGAGTTCATCACCTCCGGCCCCTGGGACGGGGATCAGCTCGTCTACTTCACCTGCCTGCCCTGGTTCCCCCTCACGGCCCTGAAAAACGAGAAGGATGTGAATCCCTCCGACTCGGTACCACGGGCGGCCTGGGGCCGCTGGGAGGAGGAGGGGAGCCGCACCCGCCTGCTGCTGAGCCTGGAGCTGAACCACCGCCTGCTGGACGGCGTCCATGTGGGCCGGTTTTACGAGGCGCTGAACCGCTGGATGGAGGGGCTATGACCGCGGAGGAGTTTCGGGCCCGCTGGACGGGACATGCGCCCAAGGTGCAGGACGTGACGGGGGAGTACGCCGTGCTGGTGCCCCTGGTGGAGCGGCCGGAGGGCCTGTGCCTGCTCTACGAGGTGCGGGCCGACACCCTGGGCCGCCAGCCGGGGGAGGTGTGCTTTCCCGGCGGGCGGCTGGAGCCGGGGGAGGACGCGGTCTCCTGCGCCCTGCGGGAGACGTGGGAGGAGCTGGGCATCCCCCGGCCGGCGGTGGAGGTGGTGGCCGAGCTGGACTGGCTCACCCACCAAGGGGGCTTTGTGCTCTATCCCGTCCTGGGGATCGTGTCCCCGGAGGCGGCGGAGCGGCTTCACCCCGGCCCCGCCGAGGTGAAGGAGACCTTCTTCGTGCCGGTGGACTGGCTGCGGGCCCACCCGCCGGAGGTGTATGCCTACCCGCTGATCCCCCGGGTGGGGGAGGACTTCCCCTATGCCCGCATCGGCTTTCCCCAGGGCTACCGCTGGCGGGGCGGCCGGGTGGAGGTGCCCATCTACGCCTGGGAGGGACGGGCCATCTGGGGTCTGACCGGCCGCATCACCCGCCGCCTGCTGGAGGGTATGCCATGAGAGCGCCGGAGCGGCTGGGGCCCTATGTGTACCGCCAGTCGGACACCTGCTTCCCCCTGGGGGGCGACAGCCTGGCCCTGGCCGCCTTTGCCTCGGTGCGGCGGGGGGACCGGGTGTGCGATCTGGGCTGCGGGGCGGGGGCGCTGCTCCTGCTGTTAGCCGCCCGGGTTTCCCCACTGGCCCTCTCTGGTGTGGAATACTGCCCGGAGGACGCCGCTCTGGCCCGCCGGAACCTGTCGGAAAACGGCCTGGAGGGGGCGATTTACACCGGAGACCTCCGCGCCGTGTGCAAAACCCTCCCCGCCGGGGGCTTCTCCCTGGCGGTCTCCAACCCGCCCTACTTCAAGGCGGGGAGCGGCGGCTGCGGCGGGCCCGCCCGGATGGAGGGGGACTGCGCCCTGGAGGACTGGTGCGCCGCCGCCGGGCGGCTGCTGAAAAACGGGGGACGCTTTGCCCTCGTTCACCGGCCGGAGCGTTTGTGCGATCTCTTTGCCGCCCTCCGCTCCGCCGGGCTGGAGCCCAAGCGGCTCCGGCTGCTCCAGCACGGGCCGGATTGCCCGCCCTCCGCCGTCCTGCTGGAGGCGGTGCGGCAGGGCCGGCCGGGGCTGGAGATTCTGCCCACACTACTGTCAAACCGGAGGTAATATACATGGCCGGAACGCTGTATCTGGTACCCACCCCCATCGGCAACCTGGGGGACATCTCCCGGCGCATCGCGGACACCCTGGGGGAGGTGGATTTTATTGCCGCGGAGGATACCCGGGTGACCCTCAAGCTGCTTAACCACCTGGGGCTGAAAAAGCCCATGCTCTCCTATTACCGCCACAACACCGGGGCGGGGGGCGAGGCGGTGCTCAGCCGCCTGCTGGCCGGGGAGAGCTGCGCACTGGTCACCGACGCGGGCACTCCGGCGGTTTCCGACCCCGGCGAGGAGCTGGTGGCCCTCTGCGCCCAGAGTGGGGTGGATGTGGTGGCCATCCCCGGCCCCTGCGCCCTGGTCACCGCCCTGGCGGTGTCTGGCCTGCCCACCGGCCGGTTCACCTTCGAGGGCTTCCTGGCCATGAACAAGAAGAACCGCCGCACCCATCTGGAGGAGCTGAAGGGGGAGCGGCGCACCATGATTTTCTATGAGGCGCCCCACAAGCTCTGTGCCACCCTGGACGATCTGGCGGAGGCCTTTGGGCCGGGCCGGCGCATCTCCCTGTGCCGGGAGCTGACCAAGCTCCACGAGGAGGTGCGGCGCACCACCCTTGGGGAGGCCGCGGAGTGGTACGGGGCCAACCCGCCCCGTGGGGAGTTCGTGCTGGTGGTAGAGGGCGCGGCCGGGACGGCGGCGGAGGCCCCCACCCTGGCCGGCGGGCTGGCCCGGGTGGAGGCGCTGCGGGCCGAGGGCCTCTCCCTGCGGGACGCAGTGCGGCAGGCGGCGCGGGAAACAGGCCTGGCTAAAAATGAACTTTACGACCGTGCCGTGGGGAAAACCGGCGGCTGCGAATAAAACTGTGCGGAAAAAAGGACATCCTTATTTAGAAGTATTTGGAATCAAAAATATTACTATTAGTATTATTGGAAAACCGCGAAACACCTGCGGTTTCGATCGAAAAAAGGGACAAAAAGAGAAGAAAACACCTTGCTTTTTCAGAAAAAGCAAGGTGTTTTTACAATATGAAACGAAAAATTATTTTAACTGAAGCTCACGAATGCAGTTGGGACAGACGTTCTTTCCCTTGAAGTTGATTACATCTTTTGCGTCATCGCAGAAAATGCAGGCGGGTTGATACTTTTTCAGTACAATTGAAGCCCCATCTACGTAAATTTCCAGCGAATCCTTTTCTGCAATGTCCAATGTACGGCGGAGCTCGATGGGGAGCACGATCCGCCCCAGTTCATCCACCTTGCGCACAATGCCCGTCGATTTCATAAGAGTTACTTCCTTTCCCTACGAATTTCCACATATTTCCGTCATTATCTATAAACTGACATTATTATAACATATCGTATTGGATTGTCAATCGAAATCTGGAAATCTTTACGAGGGAAAGCGGGGTTTTTCGACGGGCGGTGGAAAAGCAGTTTATAACAGCCCGGATCGCAGGCATGTTTCCTGCGGACAGCCCGTATAAATGAGGGAAGACGGGGAGGTGTCCGGTATGGCAATGACAGTGATCTGGACCGGGATGGTGGTGGTCTCCATCCTGTGCGGTCTGGCGACAGGAAACGGACCGGCGGTGGCGGCTGCGGCCATGGAGGGGGCGGCCGCGGCGGTGGAGCTGTGCCTGTCCATGGCGGGGGTGCTCTGCCTGTGGATGGGGGTGATGGAGGTGATGCGCCGCTCCGGCCTGTCGGATGGGCTGTCCCGGCTGCTCCGGCCGGTGCTGCGGCGGCTCTACCCGGAGTTTGCGCGGGACCGGGAGGTGATGGACACCATCTCGGCCAACGTGTCGGCCAACCTGCTGGGGCTGGGCAATGCGGCCACTCCCCTGGGCATCCAGGCCGCCCGGCAGATGAGCCGCCGCACTCCCGGACGGGCCTCAGACGCTTTGTGTATGCTGGTGGTGTGCAATACGGCGTCCATCCAGCTCATTCCCACCACGGTGGCCTCGGTGCGCCTGGCCGCGGGGTGCGCCGCCCCCTTTGATATCCTGCCCGCGGTGTGGCTGGCCTCGGCCATTTCGGTGTGCACCGGCATCGGGGCGGTCAAGCTCTTCGGCCGGGTGTGGAGGGGGTAGGCATGGAGTTGTTCTTCACCATGCTGGTGCCTCTGATCATTGCCGCGGTGGCCTTGTACGGTATGGCGCGGCGGGTGGATGTGTATGACGCCCTGGTTCAGGGGGCCGGGGAGGGGCTGGGGGTGCTTCTGCGCATTGTGCCGCCCCTGGTGGGCCTGCTCACGGCGGTGTATATGCTCCGCGCCTCCGGGGCGCTGGAGCTGGCGGCCCGGGCGCTGGCCCCGGTGCTCACCGCCCTGGGCATCCCGCCGGAGACCGTGGCACTCCTGCTGGTGCGGCCGGTCAGCGGCTCGGCAGCACTGGGGGTGGGGGCGGAGCTCATCGCCACCTACGGCCCCGACTCCCTGATCGGCCGAACGGCGGCAGTGATGCTGGGTTCCACCGAGACTACCTTCTACACCATCGCGGTCTACTTCGGCGCGGCGGGCATCGTCAAGACCCGCTATGCCGTCCCGGCAGCCCTCTGCGCCGACCTGGCGGGCTTTATGGCTGCTGCCTGGGCAGTGCGGGTGATCTTCTATTAGCGGGCGCCGGCCATGCACAAACGCAAATAGCGCGGAAAGCCGCCCCCGCCTGGTGTGCAGGGGGGGGCGGCTTTTGTTCAAAGGGTGAAATCCTCGTCCTTCAGCTTGCTGAAGTCGGGTGCCACCGGCGGCGGCGGCACCCGCTTGAGGGGGTCGTACTTGAAGGAGCGGCAGCCCCCGCCGGGGGCGACTACACCCTGTTTGGTACAGAGGATTTTCTCCTCGTCCAGTGGGGTGCCCCGCTGACAGTAGGTGCACCTGGGCTCGATATTCTTCTGAAACAGCATGGAGCTCCCTCCCTCTCTCATAACGTCTCATTATAACACGCTCCGATGCCTCTTGCCAAGGCTTTTTCGCGCTGCGGCGGCCGCCACAAAGAGGAAAAAGAGGAAGAGCACCCAGGCGCAGACCAGAGAGATAACCAGTGTGCGGTGGAAATCCATGCCCGCAATGCCAGCCACCTGGTCGGCCAGGTAATCGGAGACCGGCGCCTCCAGCGGAAAGAGGCGGACCAGGACGGCGATGAACAGGGCGGACAGGCCGCCGTGGAGCAGCTTGCCTACCAGATAGGTGCCCACGGACAGGCCGCTGCCCCCGATGAAGGAGAGCACCTGACAGTGGACGGAGATGCCGGCCCACCCCAGCATGAAGGCGGCCAGAATAAGCTTGCCGCTGAGGGTGCCGTCGCCGGAGAGAGTCCACACACCGGAGGAGATCTCCAGCGCTCCGGTAAGCAGACGTTGGGCCCACTCCGGGGTGAGGCCGAAGGGGGCGAGCACCGTCCCCAGCACCTGGGCCAGCCCGGGCAGGAAGCCGGAGCGGATAAGGAGCTGAATCACCACGGTGAAAAAGACCACAAAGGCGCAGATGTTCAGCGTGGACAGAAAGGAGTTTTTGATGGAGCCGGTAAAGGCTGTTGTGAAGCGCTGGGCGTGGAACTGGGGCCGGGACTGCCGCTCCTCCCGCCGGGCGGTTGGGCCGGCCTTGTAAAAACGGAAGAGAATGCCGATGCAGATGGAGGCGGCCGCGTGGGCCAGATAGAGCAGCACTCCCACCCGGCTACTGGCGAACACCCCAGCCCCCACCACGCCCAGAATGAAGGCGGGACCAGAGTTGTTGCAGAAGGCCAGCAGGCGCTCGGCCTCCGTCTTGGTGCACATGCCGTTCTCGTAGAGGCTGATGGCCGTCTTGGCTCCCACCGGGTAGCCGCCGATGAAGCCCAGGGCGAAAGCGGAGGCGCAGGCCCCGCTGACGTGGAACAGGGGGCGCATCAGTCCCTCCAGCAGACGTCCCAGGTATCCCGCCAACCCCAGTTCCACCACCAGGGAGGAGAGCACGAAGAAGGGGAACAGGGAGGGAATTATGACGTTGTAGCACAGGGCCAGGCCGCTTTTGGCCGCCTCCATAGAGGGCTGGGGATAGAGCATCAGGGCCAGGGTGGCGCACAGCAGGGCCAGACCCAGGAGCAGGTCGCGCACCCTCTCTTTGGACAACAGCCTGGACATAGGCTTCACCTCCGTCCTAAATGGGTATGCGCCGGAGGGGAAAAGGTTGCCTGTCCGGAGAAATTTGACAGGGCGGGAAAGGCGTGCTATGCTGAGGTATCCAAGTCAACGCCAGAGATCAGAAAGGGAGGGATGCCGATGGGCATACAGTATTGGAAGCAGGACGGGATCCCGGTGGCGGAGCTGACCGGGCCGGAGAAGCGCATTGTGGATGCGCCGTCGGCCCTGGAGCTGGCCATGACGGCGCGCCATGAGGCCGGGGCCTCCGCCCTGCTGGTGGACAAGGCGGCGGTGGCCGAGGACTTTTTCATCCTCAGCACCGGCCTGGCGGGGGAGATTTTGGAGAAATTCATCCAGTACCGGATCAAAATGGCCGTCTACGGAGACTTTTCCTGCTATACCAGCAAGCCTCTGCGGGATTTTATCTATGAGTCCAACCACGGGAGCGACTTTTTCTTTGTCCCCGAGCGGGAAGAGGCGCTTCGGCTGCTGCTGCGGACGGCTGGAAGGGAGTGAGGAAGGATGACCGAGGAGGAACGTATCTTCCGGGGGGAGTTGTTTGCCTCAGAGGAGCCGGAGCTGGTGGAGAAGAAGCGGAGAGCCCACCGGCTCAGCCAGAAGTATAATGAGACGTTTGAGGACGATGCAGAGGTGCGGGAGGCGATTCTCCGGGAGCTGCTGGGGGAGCTGGGGGAAGGCGTGTGTATGCTGGGGCCGGTGCGCTTTCACTACGGCTGCCACACCCGGGTGGGAAACCATTGCTTCATGAACTTCAACTTCACCGTCCAGGACGACGCCCTTGTGACCATCGGCGACCACTGCAACTTCGGACCCAACGTGACGATCGTGACGCCCATGCACCCCATGCTGCCCGACGAGCGCCGGGGGATGGTGTGCGACGATGGGGTGGAGCGGTTTTTGTGCTATGCCAAGCCCGTGACCATCGGACACGACTGCTGGTTCGGGGCAAACGTGGTGGTCTGCCCCGGCGTGACCATCGGGGAGAACTGCGTCATCGGAGCGGGGAGCGTAGTGACCCGGGGCATCCCTGCGGGCTCCTTTGCCGCCGGCAATCCGGCCCGGGTCATCCGCCCGATTACGGCGGCGGATACCGTCCGCGGCCGCTTCCCCGGCATCCGGGGGGAATAAAAACCGAGGGCCTGGACAACTCGTCCAGGCCCTCGCAGTCTATCGAAAAAGTCTTTTCGACAGACTGCTGAACTTTTTGAACCCAAAAAGGGTTCAAAAAGTTGGTTGATCCAACGCAAAAGGGAACCCTGACGGTTCATCTCCGCACCAAGTACCGCCGCAAGCGGCGGTTGTGCTCCGAATCGCCCTGCGGGGCAGCCTTTCACACGATCCTTCCCTCCGAATCCTCCAATAGGAGGGTTTATAGACAGCCTCAGAGGCCCGACCAACGCGTCCAGGCCCTCCGGCTATTTGGTCTGAAAAATCTCCTGGAACAGGGTGTAGTCCTGCTCCAGCTTGGGCAATAATGGGTAAGAGCCCCGGTGGAGCACCCAGTCCACGACCACGCCCCGGAAGTGGCGGAAAAAGAAGTCCGCCGTCCACTCCACCGACCAGCCGGGCAGAAGGGAACCCTCCTCCTCCGCCTGGCGCAGGCAGTCGAGCATGGCGCGCAGCGTGTAGCGGGTGGGATCCATGGAGGATGCGTCGTCAGGGGCGTCCAGCCGCCGCTGGTAATAGCGGGCCACCAGCTCCCAGCCCTGGGCCTCAATGAAGGAGGCGTAGGTGGAGAGAATCAGCCAAAGCCGCTGGGGTGGGGCGTCAGTCTCGTGGCCGGACAGGGCCTCCTCCATGTGCCGGTCCAGGGGGGAAAAGCCACGGGAGAGCAGGTCCTCCTTGGAACGGAAGTGGTGGTAAAAGGCGCCGGTGGTAATGCCCGCCCGCTGGCAGATATCCCGGACGGAAACCTTGTCAAAGCTGTTTTCACGGGCCAGCTCCATGGCGGCCTGGAGAATGGCCTGCTCGGTCTGCTGCGCTTGCTCCTTCCGACGCTGGCGGTAGTCCATGGATTGTCCCTCCTTCCCCTTGACACGGCTGGTATTCAGCCGCTATAATAGTGACATAACGATGTTATGCGGTTTTTGCCACTCTGATTATAGAATAGGATGATTGCCTTGTCAAATCCGGAAAAGATTGCGCTGCTCACCGACTCCACGGCGGACCTGCCCGCCCCGATGCGGGAGGGTAAGCCCATCTATGTGGTGCCGCTGAAAATCCGCTGTGAGGACGGCGAGTACTCCGACGGGGTGGACATCACCGCCGAGGGGGTATATGAGCGGCTCCACCGGGGAGAGCTGCCCCGCACCTCGCTGCCCGAGGGCGGCGTGGTCAGCGACACGCTGGATCAAATCCGTGCCGACGGGTACGAGAGGGTGATCGCCGTCATGCTCTCCTCCGGCCTGTCCGGCACCTACAACATGGTGCGCCTCCAGGCCGGACAGCGGGACGATCTGGAGATCGCCGTCTTTGACTCCAGAAGCGGTTCTCTGGGCATCGGCATCATGGTGCTTCAGCTCTGGGAGGAGATCCTGTCCGGGACCTCCTGGGAGACCCTGGTGCACGAGCGGGCGCCCCATCTGGTGGCAAACACCTTCCCTTTCTTCTCGGTGGACACCCTGGAGTACCTGCGCCGGGGCGGCCGCATCGGCCGCATCACCGCCCTGGCGGGCACCATGCTGTCCATCAAGCCCATCATCACCTTCTCGGACGACGGACAGCTCCAGAGCATCGCCAAGGTGCGGGGCCGCAGACAGGTGCAGGACAAGATCCTGGAGCTGCTCAGGGCCCGGTTCCGATCCGGCAGACGGTACAACCTGGCCGTGGCCAACGGCGGCGCGCCGGAGGAGATGGCGGAGTTTGCGGCCCGGCTGAAGGCCGAGTTTCCCAACTACGAGCATTTTTGGGAGGGGGTCATGGACGCCACCCTCAGCGTCTATATCGGCGACGGCGTTATCGGCGGCGGCATCCAGTTCCTGGACTGAAGTAAAACTCCCCCGGCAATGCCGGGGGAGCTTTGTGTTTAGTCCACCACGCGCAGCTCCTTGGAGGCGTGGTTGAGCACCTCGCAGCCGTCCTCGGTGACCAGAACCAGATCCTCGATGCGCACGCCCAGCTTGCCCGGCAGGTAGATGCCCGGCTCCACGGAGAAGACCATCCCCGGTTCGGCGACGGCGGGGCTGGAGGCGCTGTTGTCCGGCGGCTCGTGGCAGTCCAGGCCGCAGCCGTGGCCCAGCCGGTGGGTGAAGAAGGGGCCGTAGCCCGCGTCTTCGATGAGCTTCCGGGCCGCCCGGTCGATGTCCTTCATCGGGATGCCGGGGCGGATGACGGCTTCGGCCGCCAGATTGGCGGCCTTGACGGTCTCATATACCCGCCGGCCCTCGTCGCTCACCGAGCGGAAAAACACCGTGCGGGTCATGTCGCACCAGTAGCGCCGGATGGGGATGAAAATGTCTAGAACCACGCTGTCCCCGTCCCGGAGCACCGTCCCGTTGGGGGCGTGGTGGGGATCGGCGCCGTTGGGGCCGAAGCAGACCAGTTGCCCCTCGCCGGAGCGGTCGGCGCCGTGCTGCCGGTAGAGGCCCTCCACATAGGCGGCCAGCTCGCTCTCCACCGCGCCGGCCTTCACGGCGGCGATGGCCGCCTCCACCACCTGATCGTTGATCTGGGAGGCGCGGCGCATGGCGGCGATCTCGTCGGCGTCCTTGTACTTGCGGGCGTCGTCCACCGGGGCGGAGCCCAGCACCGGCGTCACGTCGGGCCGGGCGGCCAGAAGGGCGATGAGGAACTTGCTGGGCCAGGCCTTGTCCACCCCCAGCGTGCCGGGGAGGAGGGCGGCGGCCAGCGCCGCCGTGGGCTCGTCGCTGTCCTGGTGGAGCACCAGCTCCAGCCCCTCCTGGGGCTCCAGGGCGAAGAGGGTATTGGCGAACAGCCGGCACGTGCCGTCGGCGCGGATATAGAGCGCCAGCATCCGCTCCATCGGCTCCACCCAGTACCCCGTCAGGTAGTACACCGAGGCGGTGGAGGAGATTACAATCTGGGTCAGTCCGTCCCGCTCCATGTTGCGGAGCACCCGGGCTAGTCTCGCTTGATTCATAGGACATGTCCTTTCTGTCTGTAAGTTCTAACCTTATTATAATCCGGACTGTCAAGAGCATAAAATCCCTCCCCCGCCTTTCGGCGGGGGAGGGATTTTGCGTCACACGCGGTAGCGCTTCTGCTTGATATAGGAGCAGTGGAGGAGGGCGTGGGCCTTGTGGCTGCCGGGCTCGCCCAGGAAGTCGGCGTAGACCTTCTGCACCACCGGGTTCTCGTGGCTACGGCGGTAGGTCATGCCCTCATCCTGCCTGTAGAGGGCGGCGGCCCGGAGGGCCTTGATGTCGGTGAAGTTGCGCACGTTGGCGTGCTGGATGGGCTGGCCGCCGCCGTTGATGCAGCCGCCGGGGCAGGCCATGAACTCCACAAAGTCGTACTGAAGGGAGCCGTCCCGGATGCCGTCCAGCACCCGCTTGACGTTGTGCAGGCCGGAGGCCACGCAGACCCGGACGGTCTTGCCGGGCAGCTCGTAGCTGGCCTCCTTGACTCCCTCCATGCCGCGGACCTCTTTGTACTCCAGAGGGGCCATGCCCGCGCCGGTGAGCTGCTCCACCACGGTGCGCAGGGCGGCCTCCATGACGCCGCCGGAGGCGCCGAAGATGGCGGCCGCGCCGGTGGAGACGCCCAGCATGGGGTCAAACGACCCGTCGGGCAGGTGCTCGAAGAGCAGGCCGGCCTGGGTGATCATGCGGCCCAGTTCCCGGGTGGTGAGGGACACGTCCACCGGCATGCAGCCGTTGGGCAGCCGCTGCTCCTCCCGCAGTACCTCGTACTTCTTGGCGGTGCAGGGCATGATGGATACCACGAAGATGTCCTGGGGATCGATGCCCGCCTGCTCGGCGTAGTAGGTCTTGACCAGGGAGCCGAACATCTGCTGGGGGGACTTGCAGGAGGAGATGTTGCGGATCATGTCGGGGGCGTGCTGCTCCATATACCGCACCCAGCCGGGGGAGCAGGAGGTGATGAGGGGGAGGGTGCCGCCGCCGTTGAGGCGGCTTAAAAACTCGGTGCCCTCCTCCAGAATGGTGAAGTCGGCGGCGGTGTCCACGTCGAACACCTTGTCGAAGCCCAGGCGGCGCAGGGCGGTGACCATCTTGCCCTCCACGTTGGTGCCGATGGGCAGGCCGAAGCACTCGCCCAGGGTGACCCGGATGGAGGGGGCGGGGCCCACCACCACGTGCTTGGCGGGGTCGTTCAGGGCGGCCAGCACGCGGGCGGTGTCGTCCTTCTCGGAGAGAGCGCCGGTGGGGCAGGCCACAATGCACTGGCCGCAGGAGACGCAGTCCACCTCGGCCAGATCCCGGTCGAAGGCGCAGCCGATGTGGGTGTGGAAGCCCCGGTCGTTGGGGCCGATGACCCCCACCTCCTGGGTCTTGCGGCACACGGCGGTGCACCGGCGGCAGAGGACGCACTTGGAGTTGTCCCGCACCAGGTGGGGGGCGGAGGCCTCAATCTGGGGGGGCATGTTGTCGTTGGCGTACCGCACCGCGTCGATGCCCAGGTCGCCGGCCAGCTGGAGCAGCTCGCAGTGGCTGTTGCGGGAGCAGGTGAGGCAGTCCATCCGGTGGTTGGAGAGGATCAGCTCCAGGGTGAGCTGGCGGGACTTGCGTACCCGCTCCGTGTTGGTGTAGACCTCCATCCCCTCGGCCACGGGGTAGACGCAGGAGGCCACCAGGCTCTTGGCTCCCTTCACCTCCACCACGCAGATGCGGCAGGCGCCGATCTCGTTGATGTCCTTCAGGAAACACAGCGAGGGGATGTTGAAGCCCGCGGAGCGGGCCGCCTCCAGCACCGTGGAGCCCTCGGGAACGGTGACGGGGATGTCGTTGATGCGCAGAGATACCATCTTTTCGTCCATGTCCGTTCCCTCCCTTACTGCTTGTAGATGGCATCAAAGCGGCAGTGATCCATGCACGCGCCGCACTTGATGCACTTGGACTGGTTGATGATATGGGGGGCGCGCACCGCGCCGGAGATGGCGCCGGTGGGGCAGCCCTGGGCGCAGCGGGTGCAGCCCTTGCACTTGGTGGGGTCCACGATGTACTGGATGAGCGCCTTGCACACCCCGGCGGGGCAGCGCTTCTCGTAGATGTGGGCCTCGAACTCCTCCCGGAAATGGGTGAGGGTGGAGAGCACGGGGTTGGGGGCGGTCTGCCCCAGGCCGCACAGGGCGGACTGCTTGATGTGGTGGCACAGCTCCTCGATGGTGTCCAGATCCTCCGGCTCGCCGTTGCCCTCGGTGATCTTGGTCAGCAGATCCAGCAGCCGCTTGGTGCCGATGCGGCAGGGGGAGCACTTGCCGCAGGACTCGTCCACAATGAACTCCAGATAGAACTTGGCGATGTCCACCATGCAGTTGTCCTCGTCCATGACGATGAGGCCGCCGGAGCCCATCATGGAGCCGATGGCGCTGAGGGACTCGTAGTCGATGGGGGTGTCGATGAGGGAGGCAGGAATGCAGCCGCCGGAGGGGCCGCCGGTCTGGGCGGCCTTGAACTTCTTGCCGCCCGGCACGCCGCCGCCGATGTCCTCCACCACCGTGCGCAGGGTGGTGCCCATGGGAACCTCCACCAGACCGGTGTTGGTGATCTTGCCGCCCAGGGCGAAGACCTTGGTGCCCTTGCTGGTCTCGGTGCCGATGGCGGCGTAGGCCTCGGGGCCGTGGTTGAAAATCCAGGTGATGTTGGCGTAGGTCTCCACGTTGTTGAGCAGGGTGGGCCGGTCAAACAGGCCTTTCACCGCCGGGAAAGGGGGGCGGGTCTTGGGCTCGCCCCGGTGGCCCTCGATGGAGCGCATGAGGGCGGTCTCCTCGCCGCAGACAAAGGCACCGGCGCCCAGGCGCAGTTCCAGATCGAAGTCAAAGCCGGAGTCGAAGATGTTCTTGCCTAGCAGGCCGTACTCCTTGGCCTGCCGGATGGCGGTCTCCAGCCGCTTGACGGCGATGGGGTACTCGGCCCGGACGTAGATATAGCCCTGGTGGGCCCCCACGGCGTAGCCCGCGATGGTCATGGCCTCCAGAATGGTGTGGGGGTCGCCCTCCAGCACCGAGCGGTCCATGAACGCGCCGGGATCGCCCTCGTCGGCGTTGCAGCACACATACTTGACCCCGTCGGGGCTGACCGCGTCGGCGGTGAACTGCCACTTTTTGCCCGTGGGGAAGCCCGCGCCGCCCCGGCCCCGCAGGCCGGAGGCCAGCACCGTGTCGATGACCTGCTGGGGCGGGATGTGTTCGGTGAGGATTTTACCCAGGGCGGCGTAGCCGTCCACGCCGATGTACTCGTCGATGCTCTCCGGGTTGATGACGCCGCAGTTGCGCAGGGCGATGCGGTGCTGGTGCTTGTAGAACCGGGTCTCGGCCAGGGAGGTGGCCGGGCCGTCGCCCCCCTCGTTCCTGTTGAGCAGGCGCTTGACGATGCGGCCCTTGACGATGTGCTCGGAGACAATCTCCTCCACGTCGTCCACCGTCACGTGGGTGTAGCAGGCCCCCTCGGGGTAGATGGTGACGATGGGCCCCAGGGCGCACAGGCCGAAGCAGCCCGTGCGCACCACCTGGGCCTCCTTGTCCATGCCCTGGGCGGCCAACTGCTTTTCAAACTCCGCGATGATCTTGGGACTTTCGGAGGAGGTGCAGCCCGTGCCGGTGCAGACCAGAATATGGGAACGAATCAAGCTCATCTCACGCCCTCCCTCATTCCGCCGCGCCGATGGTGTACTCGGTCACCACGCGGCCGTTGACCAGATGCTCGCTGACGATGGAGGCCACCTTGTCGGGGGTCATCTTTACGTAGGTGACCTTCTCCTGGCCGGGCACGTACACCTCCACAATGGGCTCCAGCCGGCACACGCCGATGCACCCCGTCTGGGACACGGTGACGTTTTTCAGCTCCCGCTTGGCGACCTCCTCCAAAAAGGCGTTGAGCACCGGGCGGGCTCCCGCCGCGATGCCGCAGGTGGCCATACCCACCACCACGCGGATGCGGTCGTCCCCGGAGTCCCGCAAATCAATCTGCTGGCGCATCTTATCACGGATGGCCTGTAGCTCCGCTAGACTTTTCATGGTTTTACATCCCCTTCTGTTCTTGTAACAGCGCTTCCTGTTCCTGTAGGTAATCCCGGATCCAGAGGACAAGCTCCGGCTCGGCCAGGGAGAGCTCCGGCCCGAGCAGGGCGTGCAGCTCCTTCGTGTCCAGGCGGGCCAGGGCGTCCCCCCTCCGGTGCGTATAGTGCAGTTCCAGCTCCGGCGCGCCCTGGATGAGCAGGGTGATCGTGCCGGCCATGTCCCCCACCGGGGGGCAGTCGATGTGCGAGGCGACAAAAACGGCGGTGACGGCGGTGCCAACCCCCAGCGCACTTTCAATCGACAGGGAGCCGCCGGTCTGCTCCGCCGCCAGGCGCAGCAGGGGCAGCCCAAGCCCCATGGATCGGGTGGTGCGGGTGGTGGTGAAGGGGTCGCTCACCCGGGCCAGCAGCTCCGGGGCCATGCCCGTGCCGTCGTCCCGGATGGAAAGGGTGATGGTCTTCCCCTCCTCCGTCAGGGTGATGTCCAGGCGCCTGGCCTGGGCGGTGATGGAATTCTGGGCGATATCCAGGGTATAGAGGGCGATCTCTTTCATGGGGTTCCCTCCCTTGCGGCGCTTTGGAGTCAAAACCAGAGCCTTCCGGCTCCACGGGCGGGGACAAGCCCCGCCCCTACATTACAGCCCTTGAAGATATCCTCCGTAGGGGCCGACACCCCAGGACGGCCTCTCTTGCCCCTGCGGGGCAATTCGCCTTCTGCCCTCATCGGCCCGCGGCAGCTATCCTCCACCCTCGCCGTAGGGGGGGCCCTTGTGGC
>NZ_CAXSQB010000047.1:0-13488 GCF_964239415.1 Clostridium sp. ATCC BAA-442
TAGAGCTGGCCCACCTCGGGCACGAACACGATGGTCTCGATGGTCTTCTTGGCGGCGTCGCAGGAGGCCTTGTCGGTGCCCGCGATATAGATGGTACCGTCGTCCTCGATGTCGATCTTGGCGCCGGTGTACGTTTTATAATATTTGTTACATTTCAATTATTCTGTTGACCTATTATAATGTAATATGTATAATTTCAACAGAAGGACTTTACATTATTAAGGAATGAGGTGCATTCCAATGAGCTAAATATAAAAGCCCCGCTCAACTTGTTAATACTTATCAATTTGGAAATTCTGATAGTAATATGTCTGCCTGCAACATTTTTTACAATCGTGGTGAAGGCCCCATCCGGTATACATTGTTACCGATGGCATTTCGTTTGACTTGGGAATCAATTTGATACTATGACAAATCGGTCAACTGTCTTCAAACCCGCCATTCCGTTGGTGGTACTCCTCCTCGCGGTCGCCGCAGCCGTATGGGTCTTTCTCATCCCCCGCAGTCTGGGCAGGATGGCGGGCCTGCCGGATGCCCCGGAGGCCCTGCTTTGGATCGAGGTTGAGGCATTCACCAGTATGGAACCCCACACCCTACGGGAGCAGGAGGCTCTCGAGGAGTTGAGCAGAGTACTCCGGCAAACCCAAGTGCGCTACGCCGGTCCGTCCGTCTATGGGTACGTCACCTACGGCAGCCAGTCCGCATACAAGGTTCAGGCCGCCTGCCGGACCGGAGCGGATGAGGTCATTGAGTGCCCGGTCATCTTCATCCGGGAGGATGGCTATGTCGTCCTTGACGGCCGGCAATACCAGATCTATGACCAACAGCAGCAGGAAACGTTGCTCCGGCTCCTGGAAATGGCGCTCCTGCCAACCCCATAGAGCTGAACAGCGCCCCGTCCAAACCGGACGGGGCGCTGTCTCTTATGTTGGATCAGGGCTCATCGCTCGACCCGGTATCAGGCGGGTCTATGCGCGGCGGTGCAGGACGCAGGCCGTGCTCCCCGGAAGATCCTTTATCCGCGATGCGCTGGAGAGTCTGTAAAAGGACGCAGACAATCTGAAGGATGTACCATGCGAACAGAATCTGAAAGGCGATACCAGCAATAGGCTGGTATCGGAGAAGGGGGTAGTAGAATGTCGTGTGGAAGAAGCCGTCATCGTAGCGGAACTTGGTGATGAGCTTAAGCAAGACGGCGTTATGCAAAACATACACGGTAAATAAGACAAACAATCGTGTGACGGAAGAGACGGGACTCAGGGTTCCTAGTCGGGGGAGCCTCAAAATAGTTCCTTCTTTCTTAGTCAATTTACCCCTGCATAACCTGTGATATGTACAGATTTCCGATACGTAATGGTAGAACCAACTGTTTCAGAAACCGAAAATCCGACTACTTCCAAATCAGCTCCGAATTCTGCTTCTTCGCTTACATCGATTTCAACGTAAGCGGTACCAGCGGTTATAAATTTTATTTTTTGGGGATTAAGAATATCAGCACTGACGCTTTTGCAATCATAGGAAACATATCCAGAACTTATACATTGGGCGTATTCTGTTCCAGGGACGATGTCTACAAACTCTCTATAGCCAGCGACCATATTCAACTCAACAATGGCACCAACTTCGATTTCACAGGGACAATCTCTCGTGCCAACGTTCTCGACATAAGTAAACAGGAACTCTTCGATTACACGCGGACTGGACTTTTGATATTCTGCGTATTTCTGCGCTGCTTCAAAATACGAGATATTATTGTTATCAGCCAAATGTTGGATTACTTCTTCTTGGGTCAACGGCTCAAGCTTGAAGGTTCCTTTAGAGGGAGAATCGACTGCAAGTGCAGAATAGGTTATACAGCTAAGGACGGTTGCAACACTCAGAATAGTGGCCAGGAACTTCCTTTGTTTCATGTGTATTCTCCTTTCTGTTTCCTAATACTGTTTTCACTACGCAATTCATCTCTAACTCTTTGATCCCTACTTGAAAAAATCACCTCCTATCTATATCTTAAGCCGCCACACGGAATCTAAACAGTGTACAATACGTTATTACAACTATAAATATACACATAAATTATAGAATGTCAAGCGCTATAGACTCGATTTTCGTTGTAATAGCAGTCAAAACCCCCGGCTTTGCCCAATGTCATTAAGTTAAGAATCAGGTCATCCGGTCTGATTCTTAATTTTCACTTTTTGCAGGAAACGACCTCAATTTTGTACAGAATAGTTTCGCTTTTCCTTGCCGTTTGTGCGAAAATCGCTTAACTTAATGACATTGCGGCTAAGCCAGTGGTTTCCCTACCCAAAGAAAAACGCCCCCGCTGCCCGGCAGTGGGGGACGTTTTGCGTCGGATGAATGGGATTACTTGATGGGCTCGCCGGCCTCTTTCTTGGCCTTGATCTCCTTCAGGGCGTCCCGGTAGGAGAGGTTGACGCGGCCCTTCTCGTCGATATCGGTGACCTTGACCCAGATCATGTCGCCGATGTTGACCACGTCCTCCACCTTCTCCACCCGGCGGTCGGCCAGCTTGGAGATGTGCACCATGCCGTCCTTGCCGGGGGCCAGCTCGACGAAGGCGCCGAACTGGAGGATGCGGACCACCTTGCCGTAGTAGAGCTGGCCCACCTCGGGCACGAACACGATGGTCTCGATGGTCTTCTTGGCGGCGTCGCAGGAGGCCTTGTCGGTACCGGCAATGTAGATGGTGCCGTCGTCCTCGATGTCGATCTTGGCGCCGGTGTCGGCACAGATCTTCTGGATCACCTTGCCGCCGGAGCCGATGACCTCGCGGATCTTGTCCACGTCGATCTTCATCTTCACCATCTTGGGGGCGGTGTCGGCCACGTCGGGGCGGGGCTTGGAGATGCAGGGGAGCATGATCTCGTCCAGGATGGCATAGCGGGCGTCGCGGGTGATCTCCAGGGCCTCCTTGATGATCTCGTGGGACAGGCCGTCGTTCTTGATGTCCATCTGGATGGCGGTGATACCGGCCTTGGTGCCGGCCACCTTGAAGTCCATCTCGCCGTGGAAGTCCTCCACGCCCTGGATGTCGATGAAGGTGGTGAAGCCGCCGTCGTCGTCCTGGATCAGGCCGCAGGAAATGCCGGCCACGGGGGCGGAGATGGGCACGCCGGCGTCCATCAGGGCCAGGGTGGAGCCGCAGATGGAGCCCTGGGAGGTGGAGCCGTTGGAGGAGAGCACCTCGCTCACCACGCGGATGGCGTAGGGGAAGTCCTCCACGGAGGGGATCACCGGCTCCAGGGCGCGCTCGGCCAGGGCGCCGTGGCCCTTCTCGCGGCGGTTGGTGGAGCGGGCGGCCCGGGCCTCGCCGGTGGAGTAGGCGGGGAAGTTGTAGTGGTGCATATACCGCTTCTCCTCCTCCTCCCAGATGGTGTCCAGCTTCTGGGCGGCGGAGAGGGTGTTCAGGGTGCAGACGGAGAGCACCTGGGTCTGGCCGCGGGTGAACAGGCCGGAGCCGTGGACGCGGGGCAGCACGCCCACCTCGGCGGCCAGGGGACGGATCTCGTTCTTGGCGCGGCCGTCCACCCGGTGGCCCTCCAGCAGCCAGGCCTTGACGATCTTCTTCTGGAACTTGTAGGTGATCTCCTCCAGGTACTTGTCCATCTCGGGATAGTCCTCCAGGAAGAGCTCATGCCAGTGCTCGATGAGCTTGTTCCACCGCTCCTCGCGCACGTTCTTGTCGTCGGTGTCCATGGCGGCGCGGGCCTCATCCATGGTGGCCTCCACGATCTTGTCGAACAGCTCCTGGTCGAAGTCGGCGTGGTCGTAGGTCATCTTGTCCCGGCCGACCTCGGCCACGATCTGGTTGATGAAGGCCACCTGCTTCTTGATGTCCTCGTGGGCGGCCACGATGGCGTCGTACATGATGTCGTCGGGCAGCTCCTTGGCGCCGGCCTCAATCATGATCACCTTCTTGTCGGTGGCGGCCACAGTCAGATCGAGCTGGGAGGCGTGCTTCTGCTCGTTGGTGGGGTTGAGGACAATCTGGCCGTCCACATAGCCCACCTCCAGGCAGCCGATGGGGCCGGCCCAGGGGATGCAGGAGTAGGCCAGGCAGGCGGACACGCCGATCATGGCGGTCACCTCGGGGGAGCAGTCCCGGTCCACGCTCATGACGGTGGCGGTGACCACCACGTCGTTGCGGAAGTCGTAGGGGAACAGGGGGCGGATGGAGCGGTCGATCACGCGGCTGGCCAGCACGGCGGGCAGGGAGGGCTGGCCCTCGCGGCGCATGAAGGAGCCGGGGATCCGGCCCACGGCGTACAGCTTCTCCTCAAAGTCCACGGAGAGGGGGAAGAAGTCCACGCCGTCCCGGGGGCGGGGGGACACGGTGACGGCCACCAGCACGGTGGTCTCGCCGTAGGTGACCATGGCGGAAGCGGTGGCCAGCTCGGCCACCTTGCCCACGTCGATGGTCAGGGGGCGGCCCGCCACCTCGGTCTTGTAGACCTTGTGGTTGGTGAATTCCTTGTGCTTGATAATGGTTGACATGCGGGTATTCCTCCTTTTCATTGGTGTCTCCCACACATCAGAGCCCGATCCCTTTTAGCACTTGAAGCCGGGTCCGGTCCTCCGGGCCCAGGTTCAACTGCTAAAAAGCAAGCTCCGACGGATGGGAAGAAGGGGTGGCACGGAGTCCGCGCCACCCCTCTTGATTCGTTGTTGTCACGCTGCGGCGGCTGCACGACGGACAACTGCTCAACACTCCGCGAAAAATGCCGTTGGCGTTCCGCCAACCTGTTTTTTCATCTGCGTGTTTCGCTGTCGTCCTGCTCCGCACGCCTCCGCGCTTCTTCTTACTTTCGGATGCCGAGCTTGGCGATAATGGCGCGGTAGCGCTCGATGTCCTTGGCCATCAGATAGTCCAGCATCTTGCGGCGCTTACCGACCATCTTGAGCAGGCCGCGGCGGCTGTGGTTGTCGTGGATGTGCACCTTCAGGTGCTCGGTCAGCTCCTGGATGCGGGCGGTCAGAATGGCGATCTGCACCTCGGGGGAGCCGGTGTCAGTGGCGTGGGTACGGTTGGCCTCGATCACGGCCGTCTTCTCGTCCTTACGGATCATGGTTGGGTTCCACCTTTCATACAATGTGCCCTGGGCTGCGTGACCGGCCGGTGAGAGCCTGGGGACGAAGCCGGGGGTAAATTCTGCCTGTAAATTACAGGCTGTAGTAGTTTATCATATTCTCCCCGCCTTGTAAAGAGGTCATTCCCGATTTTGCGGCGAATTTTCCCGCGCCGCCGCCGTCCTCTGGCGCCGGCGCAGGCGCGGTGGTATGATACAAAAAACAGCAAGGAGGAATGGTTATGATCCGTCTGCTGACCGGGAGCACGCACACGGGAAAGACCCTGCTGGCCCAGCGCCTGCTGGAGCGGCACGGCGCGCCCTATCTGTCCATCGACCACCTGAAGATGGGCCTCATCCGCAGCGGGATGTGTCCCCTGACGCCGGAGAGCACCGACGAGGCCCTCACCGCCGTCCTCTGGCCCGTGGTGCGGGAGATCGTCAAAACCGCGGTGGAAAACGGCCAGTCGCTGACGGTGGAGGGCTGCTACATCCCCTTCAACTGGCGGGAGGACTTTGATGCGTCCTGCCTCCCCCACATACGCTTTCTCTGTCTGGTGTTCAGTGAGGCGTACATCCGCACCCGGTTTGACACCATTCAGACCCACGCCAACGCCATAGAGCGGCGGAAGGACGACTCCTTCTGCACCATGGAATTACTTTTGGCGGAAAACCGGCGCAATCTGGAGGCCTGCCGCCGCCGCGGACTGCCCTATTACCTCATTGACGGCCCCTATGCCCCACCCCTGGACTGGTGAGCGTTACCAAATCGTCATTTATTCTTAATAAATTATCTTTAAATCCCCATTGACAATCATATGATTATTTAGTATAATCATGTCAAAGCAAGAAAAGGAGTGGATGATATGGCAAAGACGCTGCCGGGAACCACCATCGCGGTGGACTGGAACCGACCGGAGGAGGCGGAGACCCTGCTGAACTCCCTCTTTTTGGCCGGGGGGCTGATGCTCTCCCAGGTGGCCAGCCTGACCGGGCTGGAGCCCTATGTCATCCAGAACTGGGTCCGCCGGGGCGTTGTGGCCCCGCCGGAGCGCAAGAGGTACTCCCGCCGCCAGTTTTCCCGCATCGTCCTGATCAATATGCTGAAGGATTCCATGCAGCTGGACAAAATCTGCGCCCTGCTCTCCTATGTCAACGGGGAGCTGGACGATGAATCGGACGATCTGATTGACGATTTCCAGTTGTATCTCTATATTGTACGCCTGGCGGCCCTGGTAGAGCATCAGCCTCCCAGCGGGCCGGACGAGGCGGCCCGCTGGTGCCAGACAGCGGCGGAGAACTACTGCGAGTGTGTCCCGGGCGCCCGGGACCGGGTGGCCCGCTGCCTGCATGTGATCCTGACGGCCTATCTGGCCGGACGGCTCAAGCAGGAGGCGGAGGCCCTCCTCGCGGCCCTGGCCTGACGCGTCCCAAGACAGCGGTAGGGACGCGGAGTATCCCACCGCTGTTTTATGATAGATCGCATCCCCATTTCGAGAAAGGAGGAACCCATTCATGGCAGCCTGGTGGCAATCCCTCTCTGCCCTGGACCACGTTCTGCTCTACATCGCCGTACCCGCCACGTTGATCCTGCTGATTCAGACCGTTCTCCTCTTTGCAGGGGGCGCGTTTGACAGCGACGGCGACGCCGGTGTGCCGGACGCGGACGGGCCGGACTTCGACGGCCCCGACGCCGACGGCGGCCCGCTCCACGAGGCCGCGGCGGACCCGGAGACCCCCGACACCGGCCTGCACCTGTTCACTGTGCGGGGCGTGGTGGCCTTCCTGGTGCTCTTCGGCTGGGGCGGCCTGTGGCTCCACCAGGTAGGCCTGCCCGGTTTCCTGGCGGTCTTCCTGGCCATCCCCATCGGCTTTGCCGGCATGGTGGGCATCGCCCTGGCCGTCCGCCAGGCCCTTCGCCTCCAGTACGACGGCACCTTGGATCTCCGCAACGCCCTCGGGCGGACGGGCACCGTGTACCTCACCGTTCCCCCCGGCCGCTCCTCCCCCGGCAAGGTCACCCTCACCGTGCAGGAGCAGCTGACGGAATTTGAGGCCCTCACCGACTCCCCCGCCCCCATCCCCACCGGCAGCCCTGTCCGTGTCACCGGTCTGGCCGGCCGCGGCGCCCTGCTGGTGGAACCCATCCCATCCGAATCAAAAGAGACAGAATAAGGAGGAACTTATGCCAAACATCTTTGGACTTATCCTTACCTGCGTCATCGTCGTCATCGTCTTCTCCCTGCTGCTGTTCCTGATCAAGCGCTACAAGAAGTGCCCCTCGGACAAGGTCATGGTCATCTACGGCAAGGTGGGCAGCAACAAGGACGGCTCCACCCGCAGTGCCAAGTGCATCCACGGCGGCGCGGCCTTTATCTGGCCGGTCATCCAGTCCTATGAGTTCCTGGATCTGACCCCCATGTCCATCTCGGTGGATCTGGAAAACGCCCTGTCCCGCCAGAACATCCGCATCAACGTCCCCAGCCGCTTCACCGTGGGCGTCTCCACCGAGCCGGGGGTCATGCAGAACGCCGCCGAGCGCCTGCTGGGCCTGAAGCTCCAGGAGATCCAGGAGCTGGCCAAGGACATCATCTTCGGCCAGCTCCGCCTGGTCATCGCCACCATGGACATCGAGGAGATCAATACCGACCGCGACAAGTTCCTGGAGGCCGTCTCCCGCAACGTGGAGGGCGAGCTCAAGAAGATCGGCCTGCGCCTCATCAACGTCAACGTCACCGACATCTCCGACGAGTCCGGCTACATTGACGCCCTGGGCAAGGAGGCCGCCGCCAAGGCCATCAACGACGCCAAGAAGAACGTGGCCGAGAAGGACCGCGACGGCTCCATTGGCGAGGCCCAGGCCCGCCGCGACCAGCGCATCCAGGTGGCCCAGGCCGACGCCTCCGCCATCCAGGGCGAGAACTCCTCCAAGGTGGAGGTGGCCATGTCCAACGCCCAGCGCCGGGAGAAGGAGGCCGAGGCCACCCGCATCGCCACCGCAGCCGAGAAGATCGCCGCAGCCCAGGCCCTGGAGGAGGCCTACGCCGCCGAGCAGAAGGCCGAGGCCGCCCGCGCCCAGCGTGAGAAGGCCACCCAGGAGGCCGACGTCATCGTCAAGACCGAGATCGACAAGCGCCGCCGGGAGCTGGAGGCCGAGGCCGAGGCCGAGCAGATCCGCCGCCGCGCCAAGGGCGAGGCCGACGCCATCCTGGCCAAGATGCAGGCCGAGGCCCAGGGCGCCCAGGAGATCCTGGTCAAGCAGGCCGACGGCCTGCGGCAGATCGTGGCCGCCGCGGGCGGCGACGCCGACCACGCCGTGCGCCTGATGCTGGCCGACAAGATGGAGGAGCTCATGCGCATCCAGGTGGACGCCGTCAAGGGCATCAAGATCGACAAGGTCACCGTCTGGGACGGCGGCGAGCAGAAGGATGGCAAGACCGCCACGGCGGGCTTTGTCTCCGGCCTGATGAAGTCCATTCCGCCCATGAACGAGATGTTCGACATGGCGGGCATGGAGCTGCCCCGCTTCCTGGGCAAGAACAAGGAGGAGCCTGCTGCCCCCCCCGCGCCCGCCGCAGAGCCCGGCGCGCCCGCAGAAGAGTCTTGATAATTGGAAGGCCCCCGGAACCTGATGGGTTCGGGGGGCCTTTCTGCTTTAAATTAGAGCTTCTTTTCGGCAAAGCGCATGAGGATGACGGCCACCTCGGCGCGGGTGGCGGTGCCGGCGGGGTCGAGCCGACCGCCGCCCTTTCCGGTCAGCAGACCCTCGCCCACGGCCCAGCACAGGGCGTCCGCCGGACCGAAGGCCCCGGTGTCATACCCGGCCACAATCCCCTGGGCCGCCGCCCAGTTCACCGCGCCGGCATACCACGCGTCCGCCGCCACGTCGGTGAAGCCCGCCCCGCCGGGGGCGGCAGGGCTGCCCGCCAGGTTCCAGAGCACCTGCGCCGTCATGGCGCGGGTCAGCACTGCGCCGGGGTCGAAGGTGACGGCGCTGGTACCGTCCATGAGGCCCTTTTCATACACATAGGCCACCGCATCATAGTACCACTCGCCGCTGCTCACGTCGGTGAAGGGCAGGGATTCGGGCTGTTCCGGCTCGGTTTCGATCGCGGTGAAGACCGCCTCGACCTCCACCTTGGAAGCGGGCATTTTGAAGGTATATTTGCCGTCGCCCTTGTCGGTGAGCTTGATGGAATCGCCATCCTTGCCGGTGACGGTCAGCTTGTCCAGCTCATAGCCCTCGTCGGGCTTCACGGTGATGGTCACGGTGGTGCCTCTGGAGGCGCGGGTGGGGCTTACCTTCACGCTGCCGTTGTCCGTGTCCTCCACGCTCACCGTGTACCGGGTGGAGCTGGAGGAGGAGCCGCCGGAAGAGCTGTTTTTCGAGAATGTCGCATGGACGGTGCAGTCCTTTGTCACATTCTGAACGGTGTAGGTGCCGTTATCGTTCTGCACCACGGCTGCGGCGGTGCTGTCATCAACGGTCACATCAGAGATGGAATATCCGCTGTCGGCGGTGACGGCGAAGGTCTGACTGCCGCCATTGGCTACGGCCACCCTGCCGCTGGGAGTGATGGCGCCGCCTTCGCCGGCGGTGGCGGTGATGGTAAAGCCCTGCGCGGGGTCTTTTGTTCCATCGCCTACCACCGCACTGCCAATGTCCGTAGTAATATCCCTGGCCGAGTCATCTGTGTAGGCCAGTTTGATCTTTAGCTGCTTGTCTTCTTTGGTAGTCTTGTTGTCCGCAATGGTAACAGGGAAGGAGCCGGTATCATTTCCGTCCTTTTCGCCCGTCTTTGTTGTTACCCCAAGAACAATATCGCCGCCCAAAATTGGATTCGAATTGTTAAAAGTACAACCGGAAATAGTCAGGGACTTGACGCTGGCCCGCGCGCCGGTGATATCATCGGCTTCAGTCCCGTCACCCGTGCCGCGTTCAGCGACTTTAATGGGGCCGGAAGCACCGCAATTTCCTTCAAACCTAGTGTTGGTGATCGAGATCACGGCATCCTGTACGGCGACCAGGTTCAGATCGATGGCATAGTTAATGCCGCCGCAGTTCGTAAAGGTGCAGTCATCAATGGTCAGATTTTTCACGTTGGTCAGATAAAGTCCCTGTCCACCGCTCACTCCTGCCTTGGAGTTTTGCACGGTGCAGTTGGTCATAGTCAGGTTCAGACCGCTGACAACAGTTGCGCTCTGATTCTGAGAGGTAATGAGGATGGATTTATCCGCCGTTCCATCTCTGTTGGTGTCGCCGTCCACGGTCAGATTATTCAAGGTGAGGTTCGTGTTGGTCTGGTTGGCATCGTCGCCCGAAGCTGCCACACAGTTGATGGAGCCGTACAGGGTCTTGCCGCTGCCCTCGATGGTGAGGGTGCTGCCCGCCGCAATGGATATGTCTTTTGTCACATCCTGCAGCAGGGTGAGGGTGTGATCTTCTGCGGACAGCGCGGCGGTCAAAGCCTCATCGATAGAGGTGTATTTCGTCTCCCCGACCTGTGCCACAAGGACGCCTTCTTGCGTCCTTTCAAAGGTGTCCCCAGAGGCCAGGGTGATGGTGGGGATGTCCGCATCCTTGGCGGCCTGATAGGCCAGCTCAACCGCAACCTCGCTGCCATTTTCGGCCTTCACATTGGAGATGGTCACCGGGAACGCGCCGGTGGAGGGCGCGGCGGCATTGTTCTCTCCCTTCCCCTGGGAACCCAGTTGAATCTTGGCCCCCTCGGAGAAGGTGCAGTCCGCAACCACAGCGGAGGCAATGGTGGCGGGTTTTACTTCTCCGTCTCCCGACGGCTTCACATCTGTTGCCACGTCGTCCTCGCCGTTGCGCTGGTTCAGCTTGATGGCATTCTTCTCATAGCTGCCCGTAAAGGTACAGCCCCGGATCTCCACCGTGGAACCCTGGATGCCGCAGAGGTTCCAGTTGATTCCGTACTTCAGGCCGTCCTCTCCGGCGTTGAAGGTGCAGCCTTTAATCACCAGAGACTGGCAGTTGGGCAAATACATAAACGAGGAGTTTGTCTTGTCTCCGGCGGTATTGCCGGTAAAGGTACAGTCCGTCAGGGTCAGGTGCAGTCTGGGGGGATTGGGGCGCGTCTGCACATTGGTCAGGGCAAACTGTCCCTCCTTAAACTCCGTTCTGCTGATAGTCAGGTATACGTCCTTACCGTCGAGAGCGTCGCCCTTCACCGCCTCATTATAGGCGGCTACCGTAGTGAAGGGCTCCTCCTGCGTGCCCTTTCCCTCCTCTGTGGGCACGGGCTCCTGTGGCTCGTCGCCGGGCTCCGTCCTGGCGTCCGCGCTTGTTTCCTCCGTCTGTTCCATTCCGGCGATGGGAAGGGGCTGCTCCGCGTCCGCCGCAAAGGCGGACGGCATCAGCGTCAGCAGCATGCACGCCGTCAGGCACACCGACAAGATGCGTTTCTCCATGATTCTGTTTTCCTCCTTTTTGATGTCAGGGGTCGTGGCCGCAGAAAATGTGTGTCAATACCACTCCGCCGTACCGGAGGTTCCCGCAGGATGCCATTCGGACTGCATACAAAACAGCTTAAAACAGGAAGCGCGGGTCTCCGGCCAGGTGAAACAGCATTGGCCGGCAAACCACCCCCTTTTGGAAAAGTGTACCTTTTAAAATGGTGGAAATGCAGGAAAATCTATGTTAAAATGTAATTGATATCGCCGTATTTCTGTGCTATACTTCACACTAGGTAGTGCGACTATTTCATTTGTAAACGTACACTTTTTCAAACAAACAAAGCGCCTCTGGAATATTCCAGAGGCGCTTTTTGCATATAGTTCCGTTACAGCAGGGTGAAATCCAGCAGCTCGTGGCCCCACGCCCGCTCTGGGGCGTCCAGCCCGCGGCCGCCCACCATCAGCTCGCCGCACTGGTTGTCGTAGGGGTCTTGCCGCCAGGCGGGCATGGGGGGCGTCAGGGGGGCCTGGAAGGCGGAATTGGCTACCATCCGCCAGGGGTCCAGGCTGCCGAAGTAGTGGGCCCGGCGGGCGTCCTCCCCGCTGCGGCGGGCGGAGGAGCCGAAGGAGCAGTCCGCCCACAGCCAGCCGTGGGGGGCCAGGTAGAACATGGCCCAGTCGTGGGGGCCCACCCGGCCGGGCCGGACGGCCAGCCCGCTCTGCCACCGGGCGGGGATGCCCGCGATGCGGCACAGGGTGATGAAGAGCAGGGCGAACACCCCGCAGTCCCCCCGGAGGGTCTTGGCGCACTGGTCGGCGATGCAGTCTAGCTGGAGGTAGGCGGGCTGATAGCGGTAGTCCACCTGTCCGGTGACGTAGTCGTAGATGGCCTTCGCCTTTTCCGCCGGGTTGGCGCACCCCTCGGTCAGCCGGGCCGCCAGCGCCCGCAGGTAGGGGGTAAAGACGATGTGGGGCGGCTGCTCCTCCAGGTCAAAGTCCGGCTGCGCCAGCTCCAGAGAGAGGGACATGGGAGCCGTGTACTCCGCCCGGAAGAGGTAACGGTAGGTGACGGAGAACTCCCCCACGCCGTTTGTTTTCCACCACATGGTGCGCTGTGGTGCATACTCCGGCGCGGCCACCCCACCGGGGGTGCAGTCCAGCAACTCAATATTGCTCTGCTGGGGGCAGGCCGCCGGGAGGGGCAGCCACGCCTGCACCTCCTGGCCCGCAACAGGCACCAGCGCCCGGATATCCGCCTTCAGGGTAATGCGGGCGGTGAGGGAGCCTTCCCGCTCCATCCGGGCCAGCACGGCATCCCGCTCCGCGTTGTCCACCGCCTCGTGGACAAGCCCCGGCACCTCCTTCGGGTAGATGCGCAGGGACTCCAGGAACTCCCGGTGTACCCGCAGCTCCCCGTCCACCATCCGCCAGTCGATGCGCCCGCCGTCCAGCAGGGCGTCGAACTGCGCCTCGGTAAAGCCGGGCCACTCCGCCCGTACCAGGGCCACCGCCTCGGGGCGGGTGTAGGGGTAGTCGTAGGGCAGGCGGGTCAGCCGCAGCCGCTCCGCCTCCAGCCGGGGGGCCAGCAGGGGCTGGACGCCGGAGGAGAGCCGGGCGTCGATCAGCCGGAGCGCCCCCGCCAGATCCCCCATATCCCTGCGGCGGGCGATGTCGGCGGGCAGGGCGTCGTTCAGGTGGAGAAAGGCCTCATTCTGGTTGTGCATAAATATCCCCCTTTGCGTTTCCTGTCCCCAGCATAGCACAAACCGGCGGGCAAAACAACCGTGCCGGGACAGCAGCCTGTCGAAAAGCCTTTTCGACAGGCTGCTGAACTTTTTGAACCTTCAAAAAGGTTCAAAAAGTTGTTTGATCCAACGCGAAAGGGAACCCTGACGGTTCCCTTTCACACTATCCTTCCCTCCGAATTCTTTAATAGGAGGATTTATCGATAGCCTCCTGGGGCGGGACAGCAACGCTGTCC
>NZ_CAXSQB010000047.1:13498-23973 GCF_964239415.1 Clostridium sp. ATCC BAA-442
CCCCCCCCCCCCCCCCCCCCCCCCCAGCCTATGTGGAGGTTATTCGGCGGTGAAGAGGGCCTCGGCCCGCACCAGCAGGGCGGCCAGCTCGGCCCGGGTGGCGGTGCCCTGGGGGTTCAGGGTGCCCGCGCCGGTGCCGGTGAGCAGCCCGGCGTCCACCGCCCAAGCCACAGCGTCCTGTGCGAAGGCGGACACGGCGGAGGCGTCGGGGTAGCCGGACAGGTCGGCGGCCGCGCTCACGTCCAGGCCCTGGGCCTTGGCGTAGTTGCACAGCAGGGTGACGGCCTGCTCCCGGGTCAGGGCGCTGTTGGGGGCGAAGCCGGTGCTGCTGGCGCCGGAGGTGATTCCGGCCTCATAGGCCCAATCCACGGCGGCGGCGCAGTAGGAGCCGGCGGCCACGTCGGCAAAGCCGGCAGAGGCGGAGGCGGCGGGCTCGCCCGCCATGCGGTGGAGGACAGTGACCAGCATGCCCCGGGTGGTGGTCACATTGGGGCCGAAGGCCTTGGAGGTGACGCCGTTCATCAGGCCCTGCCCGGTGACGGCGGCCACGTCGGCGGCGTACCAGGCGTTGGGGGCCACGTCGGAGTAGCCGGTGTCGTTCAGCACGGCGGCCCAGGCGGCGTTGGAGATGAAGTTGTACTCATCCCGCTGGTTGGTCTTGTTGGTCAGGGTGTTGGCAAAGAGCACCACGTCCAACTGGGCGTTGTCCGCGCCCGCGCCCTGGTAGGAGATGGCCTGGATGGAGTCGTCCAGGAAGTCGTCGAAGTGCTCGCCGTCGGCGGGGAGGAAGCCCTCCAGCAGCTCCTTGGAGCCGTCCAGCTGCACCAGCACCTGGGCGCCGGCGGGGATGGCGGCGAAGTAGCCGGCGCCGTAGCCGTAGAGGAGGTCATCGCCCTCAGCCACATAGCTGGCGGTGATCAGGCTGTCGGTGGGGTAGGTGACATAGGCCAGGGCGTCCATGGCGTTGGGGCTGACGGTCTCCCGCACCAGCGCGCCCTCGTCAAAGAGGGAGACGGCGGACTTCATGGCCTTGGAGCCGTAACCGATGTAGGGGGTGCCGCTCTTGACGGCGGCCAGGGCCTGCTCGTCCAGGGCGGCCGCGCCGATGATCAGGTCGGCCTGGGAGGCGTCGTCGGTGACGGTGAAGCCCAGGGTGCGCATGGCCTGCCGGTCGTAGTTGTACTCGTAGGAACCGCTGACCAGGGTGGTCTTGACGAAGCCCTTGTCGTTGTCGGCGGGCTTGCCGGAAATGTAGACCACGGGGGCCTTGGGAATGGCCAGGGCCGCGGGGGCGTCGGTCACGCCCACGCCGGAGAGCAGGTAGTCGCCCGCCACGCTCTGCCAGTCGGCGTAGGACACCAGGAAGCTGCCCTCGTACTGGCCCTCGGTGATGAGGGAGACGGACTTGCCGGCTTTCAGCAGGGCGTTGACGGCGGCGGTGGAGTCCTCGGAGGCGTTCATGAGCACCACCTGGGCGTCCTTCACGCCGGAGAAGGAGGAGGTCAGGGAGGCCACGTAATCCAGGGTCTCCTCGTAGTCCAGGACGTCGCCGCAGGCGGCGGAGATGGTCTTATAGGCGGCGGGCTCGGCGCACACCACCATGTCGAAGCCCCGCACCTTGTCGAAGGCGGTGATGCCCTCGGAGTAGAGGACGGGCCAGCCGGTGATCACGGTGCCGTCGTACAGCACGCCGTTGGCCACGCTCCGCTTGGCCTGGTACATGGACACGATCAGGGTACCGGCGGGGTACTCCACGCCGTTGTAGGTGAAGCTCTGGTCGGTGAGGCTGACCTGGACGCCGTTGCGGGTCAGGTACTCCATCATCTCGGCGGCGGCCTGGAGGTTGGACTGGTGGACGCCGTCCATGGGAATGATATAGCACTCGGGGTAGAAGTTGCCGTTCTGGCCCTCCCCGTCGTACTCAGGCCGGAAGAGGTCGGCCTCCGCGCCCTCCACGTCGTACTGGTCGCAGAACCACTGGCCCACCAGCTCGTAGGCGTCGGAGTTGGCGTTGGTCACGCCCCGCTCGAAGATCTTGGTCTGGTTGGTCAGGTAGCCGTCCTTGTGCTCGGCGATGTAGACGGACTGGCCCAGCTGGCCGTAGGCGACGCCCTGCACCATGTAGTCGTCATAGGCGGGCACCTCCACAGTGTAGGAGACGGTGCCGTGGAGCATGGCGTACTGGGGGGTGTAGCTGGTGGACATGTCGTCCCAGGGGTCGAGCCACTGGGTCTGGTCGTCCCCGTCGGCGGTCTTCGCCCCGGTGTAGGTCAGGTAGTCCCGCTGGGGGATGACGTAGCTGTTGTGGCCGCCGTTGTTGGCCACCGCGGCGATGCCCAGGGCCTCGCCGCCGCCCATCAGGTGCTCGGCCAGCAGATCGTACTCAAAGTTGGGCTCGTGGGGGGGATCGCAGGGCTCGCACTGGAAGGCCTGCACCCGGCCGTGGAACTCGGTGAGGCTGACAGGGTTCCACTCGGCGATCAGCTTGGCCATGTTCTGGGTCTCGGCCTGGGTCTGGAAGGAGTTGTCCCGGTTGAGGTCAAAGCCGCCGGAGGAGGTGCGGGTCAGGTAGGTCCGGCCCTCC
Organism: Clostridium sp. ATCC BAA-442; assembly: GCF_964239415.1. Classification (NCBI taxonomy): domain Bacteria; kingdom Bacillati; phylum Bacillota; class Clostridia; order Eubacteriales; family Clostridiaceae; genus Clostridium; species Clostridium sp. ATCC BAA-442. The sequence goes on from NZ_CAXSQB010000047.1 coordinate 16,083, forward strand.
ACGTTCTCCTCGGGAACGATGATAAAGAATACGTCGGAGAGCAGCTCGTCCACGTCCACCGTCACAGTGTCAATGGTATAGTATTTCTCCAGCTCCACCTGGGTGGAGATGGAGGCGGTGGTGCCGTCGGCGTTCTCGCCTTTGATGTAGCCCAGGTAGGTGGCGTCATCGGCCACCAGGTCGGGGACGGCCACGGAGCCCTCCTCACCCGCAGGGCCCATCTGCTCGGCCAGCTCGGCCTTACCGGCGGCGGTGAAGCCGGTGAGCTTGTCGTAGTCGATGGTGCCGCTCTCAGAGGCCGCGGTCTCCACCAGCATCCAGGCAAAGGCCAGGATGCCGTCGCTGGCGGCCACCTCATTGGCGTGAATATTGGAGTACATGACGGGCACCTGGTAGTCGCCCAAGGCGCCGCTCTCCAGCTTCTTCAGCAGAGCGGTGGGGTCGCTCTCCGCCTCCGCCTTGATCTCCTGCCACTTGTCCACCGCGGCCTTGTCCTTGGCCACGATCAGGTAGGGCATATCCAGGCTCTCCAGGCCGTTGTCGCCCTGGCTCTGGCCCATGGAGAACTGCTCCACGTAGAGGTCGGTGTGGCCGGCGGCGTAGTCCACCAGCGCGTCCAGCTCGGCGTAGATCTCCGCCATGGTGTGGAAGTTGTCATAGGGGGCCACCTTCAGGTCGACGGCACCCAGGGTCTTGCCGTCCAGCCCGGCGGACAGCGTGAAGTAGCCGCACACATCCATATAGGAACCGCCGTTGCTGTGGGGCACGCTGAGATCGTCACCGAAGTAGCACTGGTTGGCGAAGGTGACGGTCAGGTACACCTGGCCGTCCACCGTCTCGGCGGCGGTGGCCACGTCGGTAAAAAAGGGGGTCTCGCCGTCCTGGCACAGCCAGGCGCTCAGGGGCCCGCCCTCGGTCTGGTTGGGAAACTGGGTATCGTCCAAGTAATCCGGCGCGTCCGCATCGGGCGTCAGGGTCCAGGTCACGGAGGAGGCGGCCTCCTTGGCCTCGGCCTCGGTCATGTCCACCGGGATGCTGGCCTGGAAGGTCCGCTCGGCGGACAGGGAGATGCCGTTGCTCCCGCCGTCACCGCTGGTGTTCTCAAACACCGCGGGGGGGGCCGCTGCGCTGTCTGCGGCCGCAGACGGGATGACGCACAGGGACAGGAGCAGCGCCGATGCCGTCAGCATGGACAGCGCGTTGCCGAGTGTTTTGTGCTTCTTCATGCTCTTCACCTTACTCTTTCCTCTTGCAGTGTATAATATTCGTATATTATCGAATATTTATGTATAAAAGATACCACTGCGATCCCCATTTGTCAAGCATAAATATGCATAACCAGGCGGCTTTCTTCTCCCTTTTCCTTTGGATAAACCGCTGTTTTACGATCCAATCTCATATCCTTTCCAACACAGGCCTATTTTTTTGCAATTTTATACACAGCGTCTTTTACCCTGTCTGTGCCGGCACGCAGGAATAAAAAATGCGCGGGAGCTGTATCAGCTCCCGCGCACGGCGCTCCGGCGGCCCATCCGGTTACTTGGGCATGGGCACCTCAAATTCCGGCTGGCCCATGTAGCCGGGGGCAATCTCATACTTCTCAAAAATCAATACCGGATTGCCCGCCTCATTGATATAAAAGCGCTGGTCATCGGCGATGGAGGTGAAGCCCTCCACCCCCTCCTCCCCGTGGAAGTAGATGTTGTCGGGGCTCTCCGCCTCCTGGGCGGCGATGCCCGCCCGCACGGCCTCGTTGGCCAGTTCCTTATAGTCCGGCCCCAGCATATCCCGGAGGGTGAGCTCCCGCCCGGCCTGGAGGTCAATGTTATAGGTATAAAGCTCGGTGTATGCATTGGCCCGGGTTTCCGTCTCGGTGAGCACAAAGGACAGATAATGGTCGTTCTGACACTTGATCTCGTAGTCAACATCGATCATGACGGGGATGAAGTCCTCCTCCGCACCGCCGGTGGCCACATAGGCGTCGCGGATGGCCCGCGCCCGGTCCTCGGCCTCTTGAAGCACCTGGTCGATGCGGGTCTGAATGGCCAGGTTAATGCGCTGCTCCAGGTCGGTGTCCCCGGGCAGCTCCAGGGCGGGCAGGCGCACGTCGATAAGGCGCTCCCGCTCGTCGATGTGGTACTCCGTGACGGTGACCACCCGGGCCAGACCGCCCAGCACCGGCACGTCGGACACCGCCCGGGCAAAGGCCGGACTGGCGTTGACCAGCAGCACAAAGCAGGCGCAGCCCGCCAGCACCCCGCTCACGCTCCGGCGAAGCGCCCGGCGGCCCCGCAGCCGCCGCTGGCCCGCCCGCAGAGCAGAGGCTACGGCAAATTCCAGCTCCTCCGGCACCGGCGTGCTCTCATGGCGCGCCCTGGCCCGTTCCCACATATCCGGCATATCAGCACTCCTCCTCTGTCAGCTCCCGCAGGCGGCGCAGGCTCTTATAGAGCCTGGATTTCACGGTGTTCAAGTTGGTGTTGGTCACCCGCGCAATCTCCTCCAGCTTCATGTCCTCGAAAAAGCGCAGGCGCACTACGGTCTGCTCCTTCCAGTCCAGGCGCTCGATGGCGTCATAGAGATCCAGCCTCTCCCCGGGGTCCCGGGCGGGCGCCGGGGTCTCCAGCAGGGTGTCCTCCAGGGGTACCAGCCGTTTGGCGCGGCGGTGGTGATTCATACTCTCGTTGAGCAGGATGCGGTAAAACCAGGCTTTGAGATACTCCGGCCTGCGCAATGTATCCGACTTGGCCAGAGCCTTGACAATGCTCTCCTGCACCACGTCCAGCGCCGCATCCCGGTTTTTGACATAGCTGTACGCCAGGCGGTAAAATTCCTCCTGGTGAGCCACAATATAGTCGCTCAACTGCTGGCGGACAGTCTGTTCCAAGGTCCGGGCGCTCCTTCCTGCTTCTGTTGCTTAGACGCGGCACCAGCCCAAAAAGTTTGAAAAAAAGTGCCGGTACCCGGCACTTTTTTGGGGGGACGCAGGTTACTCCAGCCCGTCCAGGGCGGCCCGGGCTTTTTCAGCATCGGCGGCCACGGCCAGCAGGACGGAGTTGCCTCGCTGCTCCACAATGGCGCTGTCCAGCTTGGAGACCTCGTCGGGCTGGTAGCTCTCCAGCACAGCCTTCTGGTCGGCTACCCTGGCCTCCAGCCCATCCAGGGCGGCCGCTGCCGCGTCCTCATCGGTGAGAACCAGCACTGCAATCTCCTCCGCCCCGGCGGACAGGGAGGTGTAGACGGCGCTGCCGGTGATGGTGTCAGCATCAATTCCGTACAGGGCGGCGGCGGTGTCCTGGTCTACGGTGTCCAAGGCATCGCTGAACGCGCCGGAGTCCAGCAGGGCCTGGGCGGCCGTCTCCGGGTCATAGGGGGTCTGGCCCACCGCCCCGCCGCCTCCGCAGGCGGTGAGGGCCAGGCACAGCAGGGCCGCCGGCATCAGGCGGATCAACAGGGATTTCATGTTTCATTCGCTCCTTCCGCGGCGGTCTGGCCCGCCGCATAGCAGTCCGCATCCACGGTGTGCTCCATCAGGTAGGCCAGCCACTTCTGGTACCATGCCTTGGTAAAGTGCACCCCGTCCACGGTGGCGTCGGCGGGGAGAATACCGTTTTCGTCGGTGAGGGCGTCTGCCACGTCCAGGAGCACTACCTGGTACTCCTCAGCCAACTGGGGAAAAATGGCGTTGTAGGCAGCCACCCGGTCGTTATTCACATAGTAAGGCTGCTTGTTGGCGGCGCACTTCTCCGCGTTCACCGGCACCAGATTTTCCAGATAGACCACCGCGCCGGGCTGACTGGCCTTAACCTGCTTCAGGAAATCACCAAAGGTCTGGTGGAACGCCTCATCATTAAAATATCCCAGTTCATTGATGCCCAGGGATATGTAGATTTTGGCGTATTGGGGCCCCTTCTCCAGGGCCTGCTCCACCGTGTACTTGCCGCCGTCCAGCTCCACCACGGCGCGGTCGTCCATCTCGAACACGGTCAGTCCCTTGTAGCAGTAAAAGTCCGCCCCCTTAATGCCGCTGTAGAGGCGCAGGCCGTCGGTGCGGGAGTCGCCTATAAACAGTGCATCGGCAAAGTAATCCATCTCCACCGCCTCGGCGGCAGGGGCGGGCTGGGTGAAATCAAAGGCCGCAGGGGTCGGCTCCGGCGTGGGTGTGGGCTCCGGCGTGGGCTCCGGCGTGGGTGCGGCTGTCGGGGTGGGAGTGGCGGCCGCAGGCGGGCTCGCTGCGGCGGTGGGCTCCTCTGGGGCACGGCCCAGAGATGGGATCAGGATCAGGCCGAGGCACACCGCCGCGGCCGCCGCCAGCAGAGGCAGCGGATTGTGCCTGCGCGGCCTGTTTTGCGCCCGTTTGGGCTGATATTGGGATGGCAACTGGGACACCTCGATTAAATATTGTTTTTTTCTTCTTTGAGAATCAGCGCTTGGAGCGCCGCGTATCCGTCCACCTCCCAGGTGGGGACGATGGCGGGGTCGCCGGGCAGCCGGCCCGGATTGTACCAAGCCGTGTCCAGCCCGGCCTGGATGCCCCCCTGGATATCGGCCAGGAGGTTGTCCCCCACCATCAGCACCCGGCGGGGGTCTGGATTCCCCAGTGTACGGAGCACCGGGGCAAAAAAGGCGGAGTCTGGCTTGCTGGCCCCCAGCTCCTCCGAAATAAACAGCCAGGGGATGAGGCCGTTCAGGGGGGATGCCTCGAAGCGGCGGCGCTGGGCGCGGGCCACGCCGTTGGTGACAATGGCCAGGGTGCAGCGGGGGGCCAGGGCGCGGCACAGCGCCTGAGCCCCCGGCAGGAGGTAGGAGCCCTCCCCCAGGTGGTCCAGGTAGGCCCGGTTGAGGGCCGCGGCATCTCCCGTCCGGCCCAGGGCCCGCAGCAGGGCGGCAAACCGCTCTACCACCAGCCACTCCCGGCGCACCTCACCCCGGTCCAGCCGGTTCCAGAGCGCCCGGTTGATGGATAAGTAGCGCGCCTCGGTCTCCCCGTCGGCGGGCAGTCCCGCCTCCTCCAGCGTCTGGCGGAGGGCCTCACGCTCGGCCCGGTCAAAGTCAAACAGAGTATGATCCGCGTCAAACAGGACAACCTCATAGCGGGGCATGGTATCTCTCCTCTCTCAGCCCCGGCGGCGGGACTGGTAGGTGGTGAACAGGCGGACTACGGAGGCCACCAGCAGCACGCCCACGGCCAGCGCGCCCGCTAGGCCCAGTGTATGCATCAGTGTGTCCAGAAACAGCTCGGTGTCGCCGTTCAGGGCGTGTTCCATGGTGTAGTAGATGCCGCCGCCTGGCACCAGGGGAAAGAGGGCCACCAGCAGGTAGCTGGTCACCGGGCACTTGCGCAGCCGGGCCATCACCTCCGACCAGGCCGAGATGACCAGGGCGGCAAAAAAGGACTGGATAATATCGTTGCCCACCAGCGGCCCGGTGAGCAGGTAGCACAGCCAGCCCAGGGCCCCGCCGCCGGCGCAGATGAGCATGCCGGCGCCGTGGATGTTGAACAGCATGGAAAAGCCGATGCAGGCCAGGAAGGCGTAGACACAGGGCAGGAGATAAAGAAGGACCTCTCTCATAGCGCGCCTCCCGTCACCATCCGGGTCAGGCCCAGGGCCAGGGCGGTGCCCAGAGCGATGGCCGCGCCGATGAGCAGCGCCTCCGCCGCCTTGCTGATGCCCGCCACCATATCGCCGGCCATGATGTCCCGCATGGCGTTGGTCATGGCGATGCCGGGCACCAGGGCCATCAGCGCGCCGATGATGATGAGGTCCTGGTTCTGCCCCACCCCAAGCCGGGTGAGCGCCACGGCCGCCAGGGCGGAGGCCGCGCCGCCAGCGATGGTACGGAAGAACAGGTTGGCGCCCAGCCGGGTCATCAGCGCCATACAAAGGCCGATGACCATGCCGCACAGCCCTCCGCACAGCCCGTCGGCCGGGGTTCCGCCGTAGAACAGGGAGAACATGCCGCAGCCCAGGAAGTGGGCAGCCAGTTGGGTGGGCAGGGAGTAGACCCGGTGGGTGCGGGTAATGGCCTCCATCTGCTCCAGCGCCTCTTCAAAGGCGGGGGTCTCCCGGCACAGGCGGCGGCACAGGCCGTTGTACTTCTCCAGCAGGTAGATGTCGGTGCCGTGGGTTGGCATCCGGCGGATCTGGGTCACGGGCCGGCCGTCGGGGGAGGTCAGGCTGACCATCAGGCAGTTGGGAATGGCAAAGACCTCCCCCCGTGGGGCACCGTAGGCCTGGAGAAGCCGCTGAATGGACTCCTCCACCCGGTAGATCTCCGCACCGCTCTTCATGAGCCGGTAGCCCATCTCACTGACCATGTCCAGCAGCTTGTTGTAGTCGAGCTCCAATGTGGGATACACCCGCCTTTTCAGGTTTGAAATAAATGGGTCAGCGGCATCACGCAGATGCCGCACAGCGTGGCCCACAGGGCCGGCCGGTCGTGGCCGTACTGCCGGGAGGAGGGGATGAGCTCTTCCACCGCGATATAGACCATGATCCCGGCCACCGCGCCGAACAGCACCCCCAGCAGCAGCCCGTTGAGAAAGGGACGCAGCAGCGCAAAGGCCAGCACCGCCCCCACCGGCTCCGTCAGGCCGGAGAGCAGGGTGCAGCGGAAGGCCCGCCGCCGGCTTCCGGTGGCGTACCACACGGGCATGGCCACCGAAATACCCTCCGGGATGTTGTGCAGGGCGATGGCCAGGGTGATGCTCACCCCCAGGGTCAGATCCTCATACCCCGCCAGAAAGGTGGCCACGCCCTCCGGGAAGTTGTGCAGGGCCATGGCCAGCGCCGACACAAAGCCCACCCGGAACAGGTTTTTGTGGGGGGCCTCGCCGGTGTCGGCGTCAAAGGCGTCGTGGGGAACCAGGTGGTCCAGGGCGGCGGCGCAGCCGATGCCCGCGGCCAGGGACAGCACCGCCGCCAGCGCCCCCGGGCGGCCGCCCAGGGATGCAGTCAGGTGCTCCCGCGCCGTGGGGAACAGGTCGGTGAAGGACACCGCCAGCATCACACCCCCGGCAAAGCCGAGGGAGACCGCCAGCAGCTTTTCACTCCTTCTCCGGGCGGCAAAGACCACCAGCGCCCCCAGCAGGGTGGACAGCCCGGCGGCCAGGGACAGCAACAGCGCGCGGACAGCGGCGGATTCCAGCATAGCAGCATACCCCGATTTCTTGTGTGGTACAGCTACTATTCCACACAGGCCGGGATTTAGCCGCACCAAGTTCCTCCGGCGGCCGGTTCAGCCGTTTCCGGCGGAGCACTTGGCCGCGTCGATGGCCAGCACGATCATCAGGCACAGCAGGGCGTCCTCCGGCCGGGCGATGTCCAGCACATAGGTGTCGGTCCAGTGGAGCAGCTCCTTGGACGCGGCCATCACTGTGCGCCCCGCCGGGTCGGTGACGGCGTAGTCCCACTCCAGAAAGCTGCCCTCCACCTCCCAGCCGTTGCAGTCCAGTGTAAACCGGGGGTGAAACAGGGCAAATTCCTTGCGGATGCACCCCAGGTATTCCTCCCCCGCATAGAGGGCGAACCGGGGCAGGAGGGTCAGCACTTCTTCCTTTACCGTCCCCAGGTGGTCTCCGGCCGGGCCGTAGATCTCCAGCCGGTGTCCCCAGGACAGCTTGCCCTCCACGGTATAGGCGGTGCGCCCCTCCTCGTCATAGATGTCATAGCTGTCAAACCAGGAGAGAAACCGCTGCTTGAACAACAGGCGCATTTGGGCCTCCTTTCCGTGCCAACGTACAGACGCGGGCAGCCTGCAAAAAGTTGCGGATCGCCCGACAAAATTCGGGCGGAATGTTCTTCACGTAATCCTAACACGAAATAAGCGGCCTGTCCAGAAGGGGATGCGCATCCGCCCCAAAACGCGCAAACGGGCCGCGCCATGGGCG